>JBIIZN010000019.1:0-19220 GCA_044346275.1 Sediminibacterium sp. | reverse complement strand
TGTGATATTTGGTTTCGAAGAAAATAAGCTTAAAGTACTCCTCATCAAAAGTGACTTAGCCATTTATAAAGGCAAGTTTTCATTACTTGGTGACATGGTAAAGGATAATGAAGAATTAGACGACGCTGCATACCGTGTACTTCAGGAAAGAACGGGTATGAAAGATGTTTACCTCGATCAAGTAAAAACATTTGGCCACCCTTCGCGTCACCCAGGTGGAAGGGTAATAACGGTTGCTTATTGTTCGCTCCTCAATATCAACCACCATGCTTTAGCCATTACGGCCAATGAACTGCACTGGCATAGTGTCGAAGACCTAGAAGAAATGGCATTTGACCATAAAGAAATTGTAGATGCATGTCACGCTTGGTTGCAAAAAAGAATTCAAGAACATCCACTTGGTTTTAATTTGTTGCCAGAAAAATTTTCGCTCCGAGAACTTCAAAACTTGTACGAAGCGATTTCTGGCTTAACCCTTGATAGACGTAATTTTAGAAAAAAGTTTGCATCGATGAAGCTCTTGATTGATATCAACGAAATTGAGCAGGATGTACCACACAGGCCTGGCAAGCTCTATAAATTTGACTTTAAAAAGTACGAGCAAAGTAAGCGTAAGTGGGTGGGTATCGATTTTTAAAAAATAAATAGTTACTATGTTATATTCGATGACAGGATACGGTAGAGCGGAGCAAACCATTGGCGACAAAACTTTTTTAGTAGAAGTACGTTCTTTAAATGGTAAGCAGTTTGATCTTCGTATCAATATTCCTGCTTTGTTAAAACCATTTGAGTTTGAAATCCGAAATATGCTCAACGAAGGTTTACAAAGAGGAAGTGTAGAATGTTTTATTACCATCAAACAAAATGGAACAGGTAAGCCTGTTTCTATCAATACCGATTTAGCAAAAGCTTATTACGAGCCGGTCGCAGCACTTGCTAAAGAGCTTGGATTACAAGAAGGTGATATTTTAAGTACCTTATTAAAACTTCCAGAAGTTATTACGGCTTCTTCCGAAACTTTATCTGACACAGATTGGGAAGGTTTTCAAAAAGTATTGAAAGAGGCTATCTATCAATTAAATGAACACCGTAAAAATGAAGGCTTGTCTTTAGAAGCCGATTTATTACTACGTGTAAGTAATATAGAAAAGCACCAAGAAACCCTTACCCTATTAGCGCCTAAACGACGCTTAAAAATCAAAGAAGGTTTGGTAAAACTTTTAGAGGAGCAGGTTGGGAAAGAAAATTACGATGGTAACCGATTAGAGCAGGAGCTTATTTATTACATCGAAAAAATCGACATCAGTGAAGAGCAAGTGCGTTTAAACAACCACTGTGCTTATTTTAGGTCCATTCTCGCCGAAAAAGAGATTAGTAAGGGTAAAAAGCTCTCTTTTATTTTACAAGAATTTGGTCGCGAAATCAATACCACAGGTTCTAAAGCCAATGACGTCGAAATACAGCAACTCGTTATTTTGATGAAAGATGAACTAGAAAAAGCCAAAGAACAAATATTAAACGTTTTGTAAGATTTGTCTCTACAAGTGTGTAATTTTACATAAAATAGATCGGTGAAAAAATATAGCTTTTTAGTGCTTTTAACAGCATACTTTGTAAGTGGCATTGTACTTTTTTCATGCAATACCATTGATGTTTTTGAAAAATTTGAAAGTTTTCCAAAAAATGAATGGCATGTTTCTAAGCAACCTTCTTTTTCATTTGAAGTAAAAGATACTGCGGCTCCTTATCATATTTATTTTGTGATCAGACACACCGATGCTTACAAGTACAATAATATTTGGGTAAACATTACTACGAAGTCGCCTCTTGGTACTATGCAAACGCAACTTGTTAATTTAAAACTTGCCGATAACGCAAATGGTTGGTTGGGCGCTGGCATGGATGACATATTTGATAGCAGAATCAAAATCACAAAAGCACCTGTTGCTTTAAAAGCAGGTATATACACGTTCACCATTGCACAAGCAATGCGTGACGAACCACTTGCCTCCGTATTGAGCGCTGGTATTCGCGTTGAAAAACAGGTGCCTTAAGCATGAAAATATTTAGCCCAAAAATTAATCAGAAATTAACCGCCGTAAAAGTGGTGTATTGGGCAATGCTTATTTACATGATTGCTGCACTTTTTTGGTGGTTTATTGCACTTGTAAAACAAAACGATACCCTTGTTGCTGTTCAGTTACAGCAAATCGTACAAAAGCCTGGTAATACGGCTGTTCCAAAGCAAACAGCAGATCAGCTTTTAAAAATGCAGTCTCGAAAAAGGGTTCAATATATCGCAGAAGGGCTCACTTTTTTGGCGCTAATTGTGGTAGGTGCTGTGTATGTGTATAGAGCTACGCGCAGGCAAATTAGAGCTTCTGTTCAACAGCAAAATTTTATGATGGCTGTTACCCACGAATTAAAAACACCTATTGCTGTAACGCAACTTAATCTCGAAACGCTTCAAAAACGCAAACTAGAACCAGCGCAACAAGATAAAATGATTGCAAGTACACTTCAAGAAGCCAACCGCTTAAACATGCTTTGCAATAATATTTTATTGGCATCTCAACTAGATGGTAAAGCCTATAGTGAGTCCCGTATCGAAAATAATTTATCTGATTTGGTAGAAGGATGTATCGATACTTTTAAGCAGCATTATCCTTTACGCCAAGTAACCGAGCAAATAGAGCCATCGCTTTATTTGGATGGCGAAACGCTTTTATTACAAATGCTCGTGAACAACCTACTAGAAAACGCGCATAAATATGCACCCCAAGACACTGAAATTAAGGTGGTGCTAGCGGCTAATGGTAAGCAAACCAAGCTCGAAGTGGTGGACAGCGGTAAAGGAATCCCTGATAGTGAGAAGTCTAAAATATTTGAAAAATTTTACCGTATCGGCTCAGAAGCTACCCGTAATACCAAAGGAACCGGTCTTGGACTGTATTTGTGCAAAAAAATTGCTGAAAATCACAATGCAAACATTTCTGTGACAGATAACAAACCACAAGGCAGTATTTTTGTTGTTACATTTAATAGCTAATGCCAAATACCAAAGCATCCATATTACTGGTTGAGGACGAGGAAAACCTTCACGAAACCCTAAAGCTCAATTTAGAGATGGAAGGGTATGAGGTAACGTCTGCATATGATGGTGCAGTAGCGCTTAAAAAAATTTCTAATGAATTTTTTCACCTCATCATAATGGATATTATGCTTCCAGAGCTCGATGGTATTGCTGTAACTGAGGCAGTTCGGGTAGCAAACAATGAAGTGCCCATTTTAATGCTAAGTGCCAAAAACGCAAGCACGGATAGGGTAATGGGGTTAAAAAAAGGGGCTGACGACTATTTAACAAAGCCCTTTAATTTAGAAGAGCTACTACTTCGTGTAGAAAAATTGATTGATAAAAATAAACGGATACAAGACAAACATACCATTGCAGACACCTATGCTTTTGGTAACAATACCATCGATTTTAAAGCCCAAACAGCTGTATGTTACAATGGTGACAATGTGGAGCTGAGTAAAAAAGAAGTGATGCTTTTAAAACTACTCATCGAAAACAAAGGCGAAGTGGTAACCCGTGAAAAAATATTGCAAGTGGTATGGGGGTATCAAGTGTATCCAACCACCCGAACCATCGATAATTTTATACTCAGTTTTCGTAAATATTTTGAAGCCGATAGCCGCCATCCTCAGTACTTTCATTCGGTTCGGGGAGTGGGCTATAAGTACATAGAAATCTAAGATTCAGACGCAATTTTAAGGCTGGTTACACGTTATAGTGTCACAAATAACTAGCTATGTCAAGTTCCTCTTTAGATTCAATGATTGATTTTCTGGAGCCCGTTAATATTGCTCATTTAACAAATGATGAGGGTTTCAAAGACACACAATTAGGAACGCATATAGCGGTATATGATGATGCTTTTCCAGATCTTGAAAAAGCAGATATCGTACTTGTGGGTTGTGGTGAAATGCGCGGTGCAGGTATCGAATATACCAACACAGATGCGCCAAATGCCATAAGACTTGCTTTTTATAATTTATACCACTGGCATACCGCTGTTTCGGTGGCTGATATTGGTAACGTTAAATGTGGTGCAACACTACAAGATAGTTATGCAGCACTAAGAATGGTCATTAACGAACTTACTGCTATTGGAAAAAAAGTAGTGATACTAGGTGGCTCGCATGATGTTACCATGGCACAGTATCAGTCTTATGTACAGGAAAATAAAATTATTGATGCGGTTTGTGTGGATGCACGTATTGATATGGATATGGAGAGTGTGTTGCCAGCCGATAATTTTTTAGTAGAATTATTTACAGGGATGCCTAACCATTTAAAACACTACAATCATATTGGTTTTCAAAGTTATTTCATGCATCCGCAAATGCTTGAAACCATTGATAAATTTAGGTTTGATTGCTACCGTTTAGGCAAGGTTAAAGAAGATATTTCTGAAATGGAGCCTGCTATTCGTAACTCACATTTATTTTCATTTGATATTGCTGCGATACAACATGCGCATGCACCTGCCAATCATTTATCGCCCAATGGTTTTAATGGCGAAGAGGCTTGTACCTTAACACAGTATGCGGGTATGAGTCATACCTGCAACACCATTGGCATTTATGGTTATATACCGGAGCAAGACGTACATCAAATGACAGCCAAGCAAATTGCACATATGCTTTGGTATATTATGGACGGGGTTAATAGAGGAAAGATGGAAGCCTCACTGGCCAATCGAGGCGAGTTTAATGAATTTACCATGGCTTTTGCCGAAGTACAAACTGTTTTCTTGCAAAGCAAAAGAACTGGCCGTTGGTGGATGCAACTACATGATGGAGAATTTGTAGCCTGCAGTCTTAAAGATTATATCCATGCTGGAAAAAATGAAATCCCAGAGCGCTGGATGCGTGCAGTAGAAAGAATATAGCCTTATATTTAGGATACAAAATAACAATACATGAAAATCATGGTTCGTATAGGTAAAGCAACTGCTTTAGTAATTGCTGTGTTACAATTTACTGCTTGCTCTGTGCAGCAAAAACTGCAAAAGGCAGCCAATCAAAATATTTTAGAGGTTAATAATTTATCTGGCGCTCATATTGGTATACATGTATACGATCCGGCGTCTAATGCTAGTTTATTTTCTTATCAGTCCAATAAATATTTTGTGCCAGCTAGTAACACTAAAATTGTTACCTGTTTTGCCGCATTGCAATATTTAGGTGATAGTGTATTAGCAGCTCAAATAGCTTCCACCGATTCTGGTATGCATGTTTACGCTAGTGGGGATCCTACTTTTTTACAACCAGAATATGCTACGCATCCACTACTCAATGTTTTAAAAAATGCAAATAAAATTTATTTGCATACACCAAGTTTTACAGCCAAACCTTTTGGTCAGGGTTGGTCTTGGGATGATTATGACGCCTCATATATGCCTTCGCGTTCTGCGTTTCCTATGTATGGTAATGTGGTGCGCTTCGCAAAAAATGCAGGTCAATTAACAGTAACACCTTCGTTTTTTAAAGATTCTATAAGAGGGTTAAACGCTACTAATAACAAGGGTTTTAGTGTGTCAAGGCAAATGGCGAGCAATCAATTTTTGGTGCAGCCAACAGCTGGCAATAACACACTCGAAGAAATTCCATACCGTACATCCAATTGGACAACAGCTCCATTGGCACTCGAAGCTTCACTTTTATCTGAAGCGCTTGGAGGCACAAAAGTTATTGCATTAGATGCTGCGCGTGAAACAAATGCCCCGGCTACAGCAACTAAAATTTATTCACGTCCGTTAGATTCCTTATTAAAACCACTCATGCACCGCAGCGATAATTTTTATGCAGAGCAGGCGCTTTTGATGGTAGGAAAGGGGTTGCACCAAAGCTTTGATGATAAAAAAACAATCGCTCATTTACTAGCCAACGACTTATCAGATTTAGCACAAAAGCCAAGCTGGGTTGATGGAAGTGGATTAAGCAGGTATAATTTATTTACACCTGAAAATTTTACCAGCATACTCCATAAAATGTACAAAGCCTATTCATTTGAAAGGCTTCAAAATATTTTTCCTACAGGTGGCGAAGCAGGTGGTACGCTAAGTAGTAATTATAAAAACTTGAATGGGAAAATCTTTGCTAAAACAGGCACCCTGAGTGGCCAAGTAGCACTTAGTGGCTACTTAATTACTAAAAAAGGAAAGACGCTCATATTTTCGGTACTTGTAAATAACCATACCACCACAGCAGCTAATGTGCGAAGGGCAGTAGAGCAATTTATACAAGTATTGTATAGTAAAAACTAGGTATTTAAATGCGACGCAATACTATGTTGCGCGCTTACTTTCCAAAAAGTTGATCTAGGTAATCTTCTTTGTATTCTATGTAGGTAGGGCTTCCAGCAGGCGTAACACCTGGAGTGGTACATGCAAAAAGTGATTCTATCAGCGCTTGCATTTCTTTTTGACCTAAAGTCTGGCCCGTTTTTATAGCTTGTTGACGCGCCATACATCTAATTAATTTTTCGCGTCTGCTAAAAGTTATATCGGAACTAAAATGTTTGTACTGTTCAATTAATAGTTCTATAGCATTTTTTTCGTTTCCTGGTTCTACGTCGGCAGGGATACCTTGTATCACAAAACTATTGTTACCAAAGGGTTCTACCTGATAGCCTATTTGTTGTAAATCGGGGAGTAGTTCGCTTAAAATTGCACTATCAGATGCCGCTAATGAAAGTGTTACTGGGAATAAACTTTTTTGTGTTGGCACTTGCGCAGCTTGTGCGGCAATCACTAATTTATCATACACTACTCTTTCATGCGCCAGTTGTTGATGTATTAGTACAAAGCCACTATTGGTCGATGCAATAATGTAGGTTTTGTGTATTTGTATAAACGGCGTATCTGCTAAAATTTCTAGACTCGGTTTTTTAGGCGCAAGGGTTTCACCTTTAGAAGGCATTTCATAAAAATCTTTCCAATGCCCTAAATTTCCTTTGTTTTCTCTTTCGATAAAATGTGCTTGGTGCTTTTGTGTAAACGTTTGGTACAAAGAGCTTGAAGCAGTGGCTTCCTTTTTTTCAGACGTAAACGGTTTGTTAACCGCGTCTAAACTTTGAATGTCTGCATTTAAGCTAAAATCTAAGGAAGGTGCTACGCTAAATTGTGCTAGCGCGTGTTTAACAGCGGCACCCACAAATGCATACATGATTTTTTCATCCTCAAATTTAATTTCCTGCTTGGTTGGATGCACATTAATATCTACTTGCGAAGGATCCAGATCTATAAATAGCACATAGCCTGGAAAAGAATCTTTAGGAATTAAATCGGCGTAGGCAGCGTTAACGGCATGGTTTAAATAAGCACTTTTGATAAAGCGGTTGTTTACAAAAAAATACTGATCACCCCTGGTTTTACGCGCCGTTTCTGGCTTGCCAATAAAACCATAGATATTCATATAGTCGGTGTGTTCGGTAACACTCACGAGTTTTGATGTGTAGGTATTGCCTAAAATTTGAACAATGCGCTGTTTGATATTACCCGGTGCTAAATGAAAAACTTCTTGACCATTACTTGTTAAGGTAAATAAGCGGTCGGGGTAGGCCATGGCCACTCTAATAAATTCATCAATAATATGCTTGAGTTCGGCGGCATTGCTTTTTAAGAAGTTGCGGCGCGCTGGCACATTAAAAAATAAATTTTTCATGGAAATATTAGTGCCCACTGGACAACTACAAGCTTCCTGTTTTTGAACGGCACTATTTTCTATATCTACACTTGTTCCTAATTCGTTTTCGGCTCTTCTTGTTTTGATGGTTACCTGGGCAACCGCTGCAATGGAGGCCAGTGCTTCACCTCTAAACCCCATGGTTTTAATGGCAAATAAATCTTCAATAGCCTTTATTTTACTGGTGGCATGGCGCTGAAAAGCAAGGGCAGCATCGGCCTCACTCATTCCTTTGCCATTATCTATAACTTGTATGAGCGCTTTTCCGGCATCTGATACAATCAGTTGAATAGAACTGGCCCCCGCGTCTACTGCGTTTTCTAATAGTTCCTTAACGGCACTGGCTGGGCGCTGAATCACCTCACCAGCGGCAATCTGGTTTGCGATGTTATCCGGCAGTACATGAATAATATTAGCCAAAGGGTCCTGTTTTTTACGGGTCGACAAAAATAGGACAAAGCGGGGCAGCTTTGCAAACTTTTACCATTTTTGAAACAATTTAGCAGCTACTTTTGTGCCTAAAACTCAGTGTTTATGACTTTAACCGCCGATATCCAAAAAATACCACGTACCTATATGCCTGCTGGCTTTCAGATAACCAATTGGGAAGCCCTGGAGCCCTTTTTTAAAGAATTGGTGGATAGACCCCTAGGTTCTATCCAGGATTTAGAGCAGTGGCTTAAAGATATGAGTGAAGTGGAAGCCGTTATTAGTGAAGATGCGTGTTGGAGACAAATTAAAATGACCTGCGATACCACCAATCCGGCTCTCGAAGAAGCCTTCAATTATTTTTGCCTAGAAATTCAGCCTAAAATGCAGCCCTTTGCGGATCAACTCAATAAAAAATTTATTGATTGCCCTTTTACTGCAGCACTAGATAAAGACACTTACTATACCTATATCAGAAGCGTAAAAAAGAATATTGAATTATTTAGAGAAGCCAATATTCCACTGCAAGCCGAGTTAAGTGTGATGCAACAGCAGTATGGAACCATTGCTGGAAAAATGACCGTTGAAGTTGAAGGAAAAGAATACACACTGCAACAGGCAGCTAAATTTTTAGAACATGAAGACCGCGCAGTAAGAGAGTCGGTGTATAAAAAAATACAGGATAGAAGGCTCATCGATAAAGATGCAATGCATGATTTGTATAGTTCTCTCATTCAAAAAAGGCACCAGGTAGCTGTTAATGCAGGATTTGCAAATTATAGAGATTATAAGTTTGTAGAACTTGGCAGGTTTGATTATACCAAAGAAGATTGTTTTCAATTTCACGAAGCGGTAAAACTACACGTGCTTCCACTGATCGAAAAAATTTACGCGCGGAAAAAAGAAAAATTAGGACTTGATGTTTTAAAGCCGTGGGATACAGAAGCAGAGCCAGCAGGGGTTTCACCACTTAAGCCATTTACGACTGGTCAAGATTTGTATGAAAAAACGGTAACCTGTTTTGAACAACTCGATCCATTTTTTGCAGCATGTCTTCGTAAAATGAATGAACTCAAACATTTTGATTTAGAGAGCCGAAAAGGAAAAGCGCCGGGTGGATACAACTGCCCACTAGCAGAATCTGGCGCACCATTTATTTTTATGAACGCCGCTTCTCAAATGAGTGATGTAACAACGATGGTGCACGAAGGTGGCCATGCGGTGCATTCTTTTTTAGCGCATCATTTAGAGCTCAGTGCGTTTAAAGAATATCCCATGGAAATAGCAGAAGTAGCTAGCATGGCTATGGAATTATTTTCTATGAATCACTGGCAGGCATTTTTTGATAATGATGCAGATTTAAAACGTGCACGTGAACATCAACTAGAAAGAACCATTACCATTTTCCCTTGGATTGCTATTATTGATAAATTTCAGCACTGGGTGTATGAAAATCCTGCGCATACAGTAGCAGAAAGGACATCAACATGGACGGCTATTTTAAAAGAATTTTCTACAAATAGTATTGATTATACGGGGCTCGATACCTACCGTGAAATAGGCTGGCAGCGCCAGTTACACCTATTTGAAGTGCCTTTTTATTATATCGAATATGGTATTGCGCAATTAGGAGCGATAGGTCTTTGGATGCAGTATCAGAAAAATCCAAAACAAGCACTTCAAAATTATATCAACGCTTTATCGTTAGGGGGTACAAAAACACTACCTGAATTATATAAAGCAGCAGGACTTGAATTTAATTTGTCGCCAGATTATATCAAAACCTTAATGGAGTTTACGGCTAAAGAAATGTAAGCGCATTACATTCTACAAAATCGGCTGTATAATTTTTCGTACTCCGGAATAATGTTACTGATATCAAATAAACAGGCCTGCTCATAAGCGGCTTGTTTCATTTGCATGAGTTTATTTTCGTCCGATAAAAGGGATATGGCGTAACCACTCATGGCCGCTACGTCTCCAACCGGAGCCATATAACCGGTCTCGCCCTGAATATTAATTTCATGTAAACCTCCAGCATCGGAACTAATAACAACTGCGCGAGCGGCCATCGCTTCGAGTGCAGCTAAACCAAAACTCTCATATTCGGAAGGGAGTAAAAACACATCAGTAACGGCTAAAATATCTTCAATTTGTTCTTGCTTACCTAAAAAACGAACATGCTCTTCGATACCTAAGGTACGCGCTAACGCTTCTGTAGCGTGCCTTTCAGGTCCATCACCTACCATTAATAATTTAGCAGGCGCTTCCTTAATGATATTTGCAAAAATGTGCACCACATCATCTACTCTTTTTACTTTTCTAAAATTAGATGCGTGTGTAATTATTTTTTCGTTGTTAGGAGCAATTACTTTTTTAAATGCTTCACTTGGTTTTTTATCAAAACGTGCTACGTCTACAAAATTATAAATCACTTCAATTTCTTTGGTAATCTTAAATGTTTGATACGTAATGTCTCTTAAATTATTGGACACCGCTGTAATAGCATCGCTTTCATTGATAGAAAAAGTAACTACGGGTTCGTAGGTTTTATCTCTACCCACCAGTGTAATATCTGTGCCATGTAGGGTTGTAATAACTGGGATATTTCTATTGATCTTTTGCTTTACAATTTGCTTCGCCATATATGCAGCAGATGCATGCGGTATGGCATAGTGTACGTGTAATAAATCTAGGTCATGATTGATAATCACGTCTACCATCGCAGAGGCAAGCGCTACCTCGTAAGGGGGATAATCAAAAAGTGGATAGGTAGGTACCCTTACTTCATGATAAAAAATATTGGCGTTAAACTCATTGAGTCTTACGGGTTGTTGGTAGGTAATAAAATGTACCTGATGTCCTTTGTCGGCGAGGGCCTTTCCAAGTTCGGTGGCCAAAACACCGCTTCCACCAAAAGTGGGGTAACAAACAATCCCTATTCGCATAATAAAATAAATGGGCTCTAAAATTGACCATTCCTACCGCAAGTAACAATTATTTTGGCATTCTGTTTATTTAATGACTAGCCAGGGCTTAAGATTCCTAGAAATTGTTAACTTGAGGCCTATGAAAAAGATGATCCACCTCCTATTACTTCTGCCTTTTTTTGCTTTGAGTCAGGCTACAGAGACTTCTAACGCAGACGCTGTATTCATAAAAAAATTATCTGATGAAATCTTAACAAATGGTAAGGCTTACGACCTATTGTATGAGCTAACCAAATCAGTAGGGGGTAGGATTGCTGGTTCTCCAGCCATGTATCAGGCAGAGGCTTGGGGTGTAAATACGTTTCAACAACTTGGTGCACCTGCAGTAAGTAAACAAGCTTGTATGGTGCCAAGGTGGGTGCGTGGCAGTGGTGATTTTGCAAAAATTACGCGTATTGATGGCAAAAAGCAAGTTCGTGCATTAGATGTATTGGCACTTGGCAATTCACTGGGTGATGGAAAAAAAGTAGAAGGTACTTTGTTAGCTGTTCAAGATTTTACCGATTTAGAAAAACGAAAAGATGAAGTGAAAGGTAAAATTGTTTATTTCAATAATAGTTTTGATGCCACCATTGTAAAAACCTTTGAAGCATATGGCAAGGCTGGCCAGTATCGAAGAAACGGAGCCAGTCAGGCAGCAAAATATGGCGCAGTAGGATGTATTATTCGTTCACTTACTAGTTCTACTGCCAACGATCCGCATACGGGTGGTATGGCTTACAACGATTCTTTTCCAAAAATTCCTGCACAAGCTGTAGGACCGCGCGACGCAGATTATTTATGGTCGCTTGCTAAACAATCTAGTAACGTAAAAGTAAGTATGGCTTCACACGGTAAATTTTTACCAGACACAACAGGTCATAATATTATTGCTGAAATAAAAGGATCTCAATTTCCGGACGAAATAATTACCATTGGTGGTCATCTGGATAGTTGGGATGTCAATGAGGGTGCACATGATGATGGAGCTGGCGTGGTGCATACCATAGAAGTGATGCGGGCGTTTATAGCTGTAGGATATATTCCTAAGCGCACCATTCGTTTTGTTTTATTTGCTAATGAAGAAAATGGTTTACGAGGGGGAACAGCTTACGCTGCTGCTGCAAAAGAAAAAAATGAAAAACATATTTTTGCTCTAGAGAGCGATGAAGGTGGTTTTACACCGCGTGGTTTTAGTTTTACGGCTGCGCCAGAAAAGGTAGCTGCTGCTCAGCGCTGGCTTCCCTTATTAAAACCTTATGGTACTTCAAGTATGGATGATATTGGAGGCGGTGCGGATATTGGTCCACTCAATAGAAATTTAAACACACCACTTTGTGGTTTTTTACCGGATTCACAGCGTTATTTTGATGTTCACCATGCACGTTCGGATGTGTTTGAAAATGTAAACAAGCGGGAGTTGCTTTTAGGTGCTGTAAATATTGCTGGTCTAATTTATCTAGTCGATAAATACGGTTTTTAATGTGGGCTAAAACAGTTCTATTTAAATTAGGCTTGTAGTAAAAAAATCGCGAGACGTTTGTGTATATCTAAGGTTTCTTTTTTCCACTGCGCAACGGTTTTGGTTTTAATCCACTGCGTAGGTGCGGTAATGTCTACAGCGATACAAATTTTTGTTTGCGGATGGCAATGTTGTAACAGGTCTTTAATAAGCTGATTGTTCCGGTACGGCGTTTCTATAAAAATTTGTGCCGAATTTTTTTTAGCTGAATCCTGTTCTAGTTGTGTAATAGCTTTTTTCTTTTCCAAACTGTCGATAGGGAGGTAGCCATTAAAACTAAAACTTTGCCCATTCATGCCACTAGCCATCAGTGCTAGTAAAATAGAATTAGGCCCTACCAGTGGACAAACTTCATATCCTTTTTCCTGGGCTGCAGCTACTAATATTTGGCCAGGATCCGCTACACCAGGGCATCCTGCTTCACTTATGATACCGATTTTTTTACCTTGCCCTAGTAGTTGAATAAATTCTGACACCACATGATCCTCTGCTTTATGAATGGAACGCCACTGGTATTGATCAATGACCATTTCACGCCAATATTTTTTTAAATACCTGCGTGCTGTTTTTTCATTTTCTACAAAATAGGCGTCACATAACTTGGCCTGCTCTATCACATAAGGAGGAATGCAATTGTCTGCATCTTCATGTAAAACGGTAGGTATTAAAATAACTTTTCCTACGGCCATTATTCAATTTGTTTTTTCGGGTCCAAGCTAAGGGTGGCAGCAATGACAGCATAGCATGGTGCAAATAACCAACCAATCACTGGAATGAAATGAAGCATATAAAATATAATTCCATTGCCAATAGCAAGGCCTTTATTGCTACCTATAAAAAAGATGCTCTCTTGAGCTGATTTATTTTTTCTTTCCATACTATAATCGAGCATCGAAAATCCTAAGTAATAACATTCAATAAGTAGTACCATAAAAGGGGTAAACCAACCTACTATTGGTATGAGGCAAATAATTAAAATGGTTATTAGGTATACAATTTGCCACAAGCTGTTTCTTATTGCGATATACATACCTCTTATTGCCTGCTTAATAAAGTCTTTAAATACAAATGGGTGTTCCTTCCCTTCTATAATGCTAGCTGTTTTTTCAGATAAAAAGGCAAATAGTGGAGCACCTACTATTAAAAATAAATATTTGAATAGCGAGAAGTAAAAAAGTAAAATCATAAACCAAACCAACGTACTGCCCACCACAAATAAAAATCCTGCAAAACTGTTATTAAGGCTATCCATCCATGCTTTTAGACCAGATTTTAATGTCATCCAAACAATAAAATCACTTGCCGTGCTACTAAAAAAATTGAGTACAACAAAAAAGAGGATGGTATAAATAACACCTGGAATTATAATCCATTTCCAGAGTTTATGTTTTACGATAAACTGATGGGCTTTGATGTAGGAAATAAATGCTATGATAAGGTCTTTAAGCAATAGGTATTATTTATTGTAAAGTTAACCAACTCCATTTAAAACTTAGGACAAATAATAGGTTTATCTGTGCGGGGTCTTCTCGTATAAATAAGTGAAAACTCAATACCGCCCATTTTTTGAGATGCCGTTTTTAACAAACTATTATTAATGTCATAGGTAGCACCAATTCTAAAATCATTGAATTCAATCCCTACATACGGGATAATAGCGTCTTTAAAACGCATCCAGCTACCAAAATAAATACTTGGAGCTCTGTCATTTTCCGGGTCGCTACTTATTTGTAGAGCACCCCCCATAATGGTTTCTTGGGTACCGCCCTGTGTTTGGTGAATGGCGCTAACATGTAGGGTAGCATTTGTTCCAATATAAAAATAACCCCCTCCATGTACTGTAAAACGTGGACTTACACTGTAATTGGCACCTAAAAATGATTGTTTAGGTCTGTTGGCATGGTACATGCTAAGCCCGATGTAATAATTGTTTTGTTCACCTACGGTTCCGTTGAGTAATAGCCCTGCATTAACTGTCGTATAATTTGCAGTAAGCGATGGAGCGCTAAATAATTCGGTAGTGATACCCGTAAAGCCTGCGTTTGTTAATTGGTCTTCAAATTTAATTTGATTGGTATTTACAAGCATATTTGCCTGTGTTATTTGAAAGCCAAAGCCAATTTGAGTATTGTTGTCTTCATCAATGCCTTTATGGTAGGCGGTAGAAAAACTGGCGTAGTTAAATTTTAATGCACCATTTGCGTGGTTGTCGGAATAACCTGTAAAGCCAATGCCCCAACTATCATTTTCGTTCAAACTTTTTTGCATGAGTTTGGCATCAAATGAACCAGTAGTGGTTATGAATGCGTTATTTATGGTTGGCCACTGGTTACGATGATTGGATGCGATTCTATAATTCCCATCAAATTTTCCAGTGAAGGCTGGGTTGATGGTAAGTGGCGATGCAAAAAATTGTGAAAAATGCGGATCCTGAGCGCTTACAGAGGTAAGCGAAAAACAGGAACAACAAAGTATTAATATGAAAGTTACGTACCGCAATGTAGGTGCAAGTTAGCGTAAACAATTAATTCTTAGGCCTGGCTTTTGGTGCCAAATGCTAAATCGCCGGCGTCACCTAGCCCCGGAACAATATATCCCTTTGCCGTAAGCTCGTTATCAATATCACCGCACCAAATTTTAACATTTGTACCACAAGCAGCTTCAATAGCCGCAATACCAACGGTACTGGCAATGGCTACTACTATATGAAATGCTGCGGGCGTGCCTTGGCTTTTCATATGCTCAATGGTTTTAATAATGGAAGCACCTGTTGCGAGCATAGGGTCAGCAATTATAATAATGCGGTTATCTAATGAGGGGCAACTCATATATTCTAAACAAATTTCAAAACTACCATCTGGGTGGTGTTTACGGTATGCCGAAATAAAAGAGTTGTCTGCTTTATCAAAATAATTGAGTAGTCCGTTATGCATCGGAAGTCCCGCTCTTAAAATAGTGGCAAGTACGGGTTGCTGTGCAAGCACTTTGCTTTCGTGGATACCTAATGGCGTTTCTGTTTTTACAACAACAGAAGGCAGTTCTTTGCTGATTTCGTATGCCGCAATTTCACCTATACGTTCTAAATTTCTTCTAAAACGCATACGGTCGTTTTGTACGTTACGGTCTCTTAATTCTGAAACCCAATTGCTTACTAAACTATGTGCTGCACTTAAATTTACTACCATGGTTCAAAGGTATTTGAAAGCTTAAAATATGTCAAAATTAAAATCGTCGCCATTAAATAGGCCTTTATCACTCAGTTTTAAATGAGGAATCACCAGTAAGGCCATAAAGCTAAGCGTCATAAAAGGTGCTTGGAGCTTAGATCCTAGGGCTTTTGCCGCTAGGTCAATGGCGGTGTATTTGTCTGCTACTTCAAAACCATCTGCACTGCTCATAAGTCCTGCAACTGGTAAGGGTAAAACTAAACAGCTTGGATTATTGTTTGCGCTACTCACCACACTCACACCCCCCTGCGCTTCAATCACTAAATTAATGGCAGCTGCAATAGACGCATCATCTACACCCACTGCAACAATGTTATGACTATCATGTGCAACACTTGATGCGATAGCGCCTTGTGTTAAACCAAAATTTTTAATAAACGCTTTTGCTATCGGCGCAGCGTGGTATCTATTGACGACAACTATTTTTAAAATATCATTTGTTGTGTCTGTTGCCCAGTTGCCATTTTGTAAACTGCCGGTAAGTAGTAATTTGTTTGTAATGAGTTGGCCGTCTAGTGCTTCAATAACAGGAATGATACCATTTTTATTTGGATATTCATTTGCTGGAATGGCTAATGCAGTAGGTTCGATTTTTTCGCAATTAAAATTATTGATCGCATTTGTAGCAACACTTTTGATATTTGAAATACCATTTTGCGCCACTAGTTCGCCATTAATATATGTGCTGGCTTCTTCAAAATGTACAAGGTCTTTAACCAAAATAAAATCGGCGGGATCTCCAGGGTTTAATAAACCTACTGGAAGCTTGTAATGCTTTACTGGATTGATACAAGCGGTTTGTAAAATATTAAATACATCAAGTCCTTTGGCAACAGCTCTTGCGCAAATGGTATTGATATGACCCGTAGCTAAACTATCTGGATGTTTATCATCACTACATAACATTACTTTGTTTGTATGCGTATCAATAATTGAACAAAGCGCTTCAAAATTTTTGGCAGCACTACCTTCTCTAATAATAATGTGCATGCCGTAGTCTAATTTTTCTAGCGCTTCCTCGATGGTAAAACATTCATGATCGTTACTGATGCCGGCATCTATATATTTTTTTGCAGCCTCACCCCTTAATCCGGGTGCATGACCATCTACTGGTTTATTGTGTTTTTGTGCCGATTTTATTTTTGCCATTACCACCGGATCGTTGTGTAGTACACCCGGAAAATTCATCATTTCAGATAAATAATAAATTTCGGGTCTCGCTAATAAGTCGTCTACTTCTTTTTCATTGACTTCGGCACCAGCTGTTTCAAAAATAGTAGCAGGCACACAGCTTGGCGCACCAAAGAAAAATTTAAAGGGGGTTTGGTTTCCGTTTTCAATCATGAACTCCACGCCCGCAACACCACAAACGTTGGCAATTTCATGGGGGTCGCTGATGGTCCCAATGGTTCCGTGCAGAACGGCAAGCCTGGCAAATTCGGAAGGCACAAGCATGCTACTTTCTATATGTACATGACTATCAATAAATCCGGGCATGATATAGGGTAGCGCCGGGTTAATTGGCTCACTAGTAGCCTCAATACGCTTAATATGGCCGTCCTCGATCCAAAGGGTTGCCCCATAGATACGTTTATTGGGGATGTCTACCACATTGCCGAAAACAGAATAGGGTTGGGTACTGCTCATAAGGGCACTAAGGTACAATAGAAGGCCAAGTTTTAAACTTTACGCAATTCAATTTTTTGGTAAGCCAAATGAGTAGTAAATTACTTATCCAATTTAAACGTATATGAAAAAACTACATTTTGTATTTGCGGCTATCTTGCTGCAAGGTATGAGTGCAACAACCGAGGTTAACGCACAAAAATCAACGGCAAAAAAAGCGGCTACTACGGCACCTGCTGTTCCCACACCCAACGTGGATTCTATTTTATTTTCAGAAGTAAAATATAGACTGGTTGGACCTTTTAGAGGTGGTAGAAGTGCTGCTGTTGCTGGTAGTTATGTAAATAACAACACTTTTTATTTTGGTGCTACGGGTGGTGGTTTATGGAAAACCACAGACGGTGGTAGCAACTGGAAAAATTTAAGTGATAAAAAAATAGGCGGCAATATTGGTGCGATTGCAGTAGCTCCTTCCGACGAAAATATTTTGTATGTAGGCGAAGGTGAGAATACCATGAGAGGTAATGTGGCAGAGGGTTTGGGTGGTATGTGGCGTTCCAATGATGGGGGTAAAACATTTACCAATATTGGTTTAAAAGAAGGTCGTCATATCATTAGAGTGATTGTACACCCGCGTGATCCAAACACCGTTTGGGCCGCAGTGGTGGGTCATTTATTTGGACCTAACACAGAGCGTGGTGTTTATAAAACAACCGATGGCGGTAAAACTTGGAAGCAAACTTTATTTGTAAACAACCAAACAGGTTGTTCCGATTTAGTGATGGAGCCAGGTAATCCATCTGTACTTTATGCAGGTATGTGGCGCGTACAAAGAACACCACATAGCATGGAAAGTGGTGGTGAAGGATCAGGTTTATACAAGAGCACCGATGGTGGTGAAACTTGGGTAAATATTTCTCAAAACAAAGGTCTTCCAAAGGGCGTTTGGGGTATTGTAGGGGTTGCGGTAGCGCCTTCTAATACCGATAAATTGTATGCCATTATTGAAAATGCGGCAGGCGGTATGTTTGTAAGTAATGACGCTGGCGCCAGCTGGACATTAACCAGTAGCGATAATAATATTCGCCAACGTGCATGGTATTATAGTAAAGTATTTGTGTCGCCAACCAACGAAAATTTAGTGTACGCGCCTAACGTAAATTTTATGCGTAGTAATGATGGTGGTCGAACATTTACGAGTATAAACACACCTCATGGCGATCATCACGATTTATGGATTGATCCAAAAAATCCAAACCGTATGATTGTTGCAGATGACGGTGGTGCGCAAGTAAGTTTTGATGGCGGTAACAATTGGAGTACCGAAAACAACCAACCAACTGCTCAAATTTATAGAGTGAGCACAGACAATTCATATCCGTACCGCATACTTGGTGCACAACAAGATAATTCTACGATCAGAATTAAAAGTAGAACATCGGGCGCTGGTATTACCGATAAAGATTGGGAATCTACAGCAGGTGCAGAAAGTGGATTTGTTGTTGCAGATCCTTTAAATCCAGACGTGGTGTATGGTGGTAACTATGGTGGTTATTTGTCTCGTCTTGATCACCGCACCGGAGAAAACAGAGCTATCAATGTGTGGCCTGATAATCCAATGGGAGCAGGGGCTGACGTATTAAAATATAGATTCCAGTGGAACTTCCCTATATTTTTTAGTCCGCACAATCCTAA
>JBIIZN010000018.1:0-19382 GCA_044346275.1 Sediminibacterium sp. | reverse complement strand
GCTGGCATTTTGTGCAATGACTTGATTAGACAGCAATTGAAGTGTCATTCCAATAATTGCCACAATTACATGGATGTTTTTTTTCATATAGCGTAGTTAAATCGTTTAAAATAACCCTTTGGGTTATCTAGTGGGAACAAATTACAGTGCATAACCTCCAAAACATCATTTTGTTGTTTCTAAAGTATTATTAAATAATTTTCGTAATTTCCGAAATGCATTTATGGTTTCGGAAATTATAATTATTTGATATTCAATAATTTATAAAAATTATGCTTAAAAAAGGCAAAGAAGAAATTATTTATTTATTAAATAAATGTATTGAGAAATTTCAACTCGAAACGGGGAAGTCGGTAGTGCAAAACACCAACCGGAAAAACTATGAGGAGTTGGCCATCATACTAAGTGAGATTAGCAATCAGCTCCCCAGCACCCAGGAGCAATTTGGTCATGCCCCTCATGATCCAGATCCTCAAAACAATAAAGCAAACTACCCTTTTAGAAAATATGACATAACCGGTGGTCAAATCAAGGATGCATTGATGGGGCTAGTAGCCAATCCACGTTCTTTTTTGGTTGACACCTGCTACATTTATTTGTACAATATGGGAAGACAGGCTTTTGAAAAAAATCCAGTTGATCCATTTTTAATTGCTAGCCCTCAGGAAGAGGGGCAGCCAAAAGACAGTTATTCTATTATTACAGAAAACCAGCAGCTTAAAATTAAGCTGGCGGCCCTCGTTAAAGAAACAGATCACAAAATTGCTTCTCGCCTTCGTTTTTACCGACTTCTATTTATTCCTCTTTGCGTATTTCTGTTATTTGCTAGCGGTTATTTTTGGAACAAGGACAATGAAAATTCTTTGCATTTAGAAACATTTAGCAAAGATTTTAATTTGCTTCCATATAGAGTCAGTCAAAAGGAAAAAGAAAATTTAGAAGGTGTTTGGCTTTGTTATACTGGATCACCTCAAGCTCGCTTATCAGATCCAAATAGATACCATAAAGTAGTGGCCAACCTCGTTGAAATAAAATACAAAGATGGTTATTTTACTTACCACAGGTACGGTGCTAGTTTTAATCATACCGGTTATATTCAGGTTGAAGCACCTAACACATTATCGATTCATTCTCGCATTTTAAATGGATCCGATAAAACAGAATATCCACGACATAGTTTAATGAGTATTGATCCAAAAAATGAATATCAAACTTCTATTTCTGCATCTTGGAATTTTGATGCAGGCAACTACAAAAGAATAATTGGTATTCGAGAAGTGTATAAAAAATTAGGAAAGGGTGGGCGTATTGAAGAAGTGATTAATACACCTGCCAATGCAAGTTGTCAATGTAAAATCATTAAGTGGTATCAAAAAAATAATACGGTTGAAACATTTTATTTAAAAAATACCATATTAGATTCTACCAAAAATGCTGCGCTGTATTCATTAATTGATGAAAAAAGTATTCTGCTAAAAGATCCTGAAGCAGCTGTTATTATGGATAAAAACTTTTAAGTTTTTTAGTTCACAATTATCTAGTTAACCGATAAATAGTAAGCGCCGCTCTTTTAATTAAGTGTGGAAACTCTTTGAGGTTAATGGTTTCTCCTGGCGCATGCGCACCTTTTCCAGAAGCACCCATGCCATCCACTGCATCAACAAACTGTGCAATGTAAGAAACGTCTCCAGCACCTCTAGAACCAGGATCTCCCTCAACAGCAGGACCTAAATCTAAATCGGTTGTAACACCACTAATCACTTCCAATAATTTTCTATTGCCAGGCGTTGGCTCCATGCTTGGAATACCATCACTAAATGTAATCGTAGCTTTTGTCCCTACTAAATTATTTTGAACAATGGCATTCATAGTTTTACGTGCCTCGACTTTTTGAGCTTCTGTTAAAAAACGTAAATCGCCGGTAACAATTGCATCTGGTGCAATGATATTTGTTTTTCCTAACGCAGAAGCTGTTGCTGCAGATTTTTGATATTCGATTTCAGAACCACCTACAAACATACCAGGATTGAAGGTTAAATATTTTTCAGTACTCAATGTTTCTCTAAATTCATTCACAATTCGGGCCGCTTCATAAATAGCGCCGTATCCTCCACTTGTTGTGAATACACTTGCGCTATGTCCTGTTTTTCCAGAAACTTTTAGTGACCAAGAACTAGAACCTCTTCTTGCAGTAGCAATCGTATTTAATCCATGCGCACTTTCAAAACCAAGTGCAACATCTGTTTTTTTTGCTGCCTCTATAAAATGTCCTCTACTTACTTGTCGGGGCTTTCCTGAAGACTCTTCATCACCAGTTAAATAAGCAATGATATCTGCATTGTTTAACAAACCCTGTTGTTGCAAGGCTTGTAATGCAATAACCATAATTACATCGCCTCCTTTCATATCGTAAACGCCCTGACCGGTTGCCACCGAATCATTAAGCATCGAAAATGGACTTGCTGGCATATCGGGTTCAAAAACAGTATCCAAATGACCAATTAAAAAAAGCTTTTTTGCAGTAGGTGACTTTTGTTTTTTATCAAATCCAATAGTTGCTACTAAATGTCCGGCTCTTTTTAAAGAATCAGGCATTGTAATCCATTCTGTTTTAAATTTCGCTTTCTCAAATTCTCTTGTAAAAATGGCGCCCACTTTTTTTACACCTTCAATGTTTAATGTGCCGCTATTGATGTCTACTGTTTCTTTTAAAAGCGCAATGGCCCTTGGCATATTTTGATCTATATAAGTTAAAACGGCTTTTTCCTCTGCATTGAGCCCTGTTATAGTGGGCTGTTGCGCAAAAACAGATGCCTGTAATACTAGACAAAGGGCAATAAAGGATAGGCTTTTCATCAATTGTAATTTAAATGGATCCTAAATATAGGATTAAATTAAATGGGTTAATAACCTATTCATGCCAATAGCTTTCCCTATTTTGAACCTATTCGGCGCAGTATTGTTATATCATTAAACAAGAGCATGAGAGCTTTATATATTGCACTTGGCCTAGGCGCCATTTATTTTATTTTTCAATCATTTGTTGCGGGTAACTCCGTTAAAACTGAAAAACAAAAATATAGGACCGTCTTAAAAGACGATGTGCTTGAAATAAGATACTATCCTTCAGCAACTATGGCGACAGTTTATTCAAGTGCCACAAATTACAAATCAGTATCAAGCAGTGGATTTGGAAAACTAGCCCGTTTTATATTTGGCGGCAACAACGAAAACGAGAGCATTGCTATGACGGCTCCTGTAAGAATGAATATGTCGGAAAAGGGTGCTGAAATGAGTTTTGTAATGCCAACAAAATACAATGAAAGTAACTTACCTAAACCCAATGACAAAAGCATTCACATACATCAATCAGCTCCACAATACGTTGCCGTGGTTTCTTTTGGAGGCTATGCAAACGACGAAAAAATAAAGACGCATAAAGAAAAGCTATTACAAATACTTTCGGAACGTAACATAAAAGTTACAGGTGAGTATACATTTTTGGGATACAACGCCCCCTATCAAATGATTGCAAGAACTAACGAAATTGCCATTCCCATAGCATGGACAGAACAATAGAAGCATCTTAAAAACGTTATAGTATTCAACCAATTAGAGATTCTATTGTTTAACAATCATCTATGCGTAAAATACTAGCAACCTTTTTATTAGTTCTCTCTTTGGGTTTATATTGCCTACCCCTCATGGCGCAGCAAAATGTGGTGCTAAGTGGTACGGTTCGTGATAAAAAAACAGGCGAATCTTTAATTAAAGCTGTTATCCGGATACAGGAACTACCCAACGCCGGCATTATTTCCAACGAATATGGTTTTTATTCTTTGTCATTACCAAAAGGTAATTACGTAGCGGTGGTGTCACAAGTGGGATATGAAACCCTTTCACAAAAAATAAAATTAGATAGCAGTGTGTCTATCGATTTTAAATTGGAAACAAAAAACCAACTCCGAGAAGTTGTGGTAGAATCGTCACGTAAAAACGACAACCTTACCAAGGCCCAAATGGGTACCGAAACCATCAACATGTCGGCAATTAGTAAAGTACCAGTAATATTTGGAGAAAAAGATCTTTTAAAAACAATTCAATTACTACCCGGTGTAAAATCGGCGGGCGAAGGGAACAGTGGTTTTTTTGTACGTGGTGGTGGTGCCGATCAAAATTTAATTTTACTAGACGAAGCGCCCGTTTATAATGCAACACATTTGCTCGGATTTTTTAGCACCTTTAATAGTGATGCCATTAAAGATGCCACTATTATCAAAGGCAATAGCGGCAGTCAATACGGCGGTAGGCTTTCGTCGGTACTTGATGTTAAAATGAAAGAAGGCAACAACCAAGATTATACCGTTAATGGTGGGCTTGGTTTAATTAGTAGTAAAGTAAGTATTGAAGGTCCACTACAAAAAAACAAATCTTCATTTATACTTTCTGGTAGAAGAACATATGCCGATATGTTTTTAAAGGCAACGGAAAAATTCAAAGACAATATTTTATATTTCTACGATTTAAATGCAAAAGCAAATTATCAAATCAACGCAAAAAACAAAGTTTATATTTCGGGTTATTTTGGAAGAGATGAATTAGGACTCGGTCAAGACTTTGGTATAGACTGGGGTAATAAAACGGGAACTATTAGGTGGAATAAAATAATTAGTAACAGACTCTTTTTAAACACTTCACTGATATACAGCGATTATAATTACAATGTCAAACTTAAAAATGGTACAACGAATTTTAATATCAATTCAAATATTAAAGACGTAAACCTAAAGCAAGACTATACTTTATATGCAAACGGTTTAAATACCCTTAGGTTTGGTTTTAATTCTATCTTACACACTATTACACCAAGCACTTTTAGCGGCACTGTTATTAATAGTGTTGCTAAGGAAGGAAGAAATGGACTCGAAAACGCACTCTATCTCACCAATAATTATAGAGCCAACAATCAATTAACCATTGATTACGGTATGCGCCTATCAACGTACACCTTAATGGGTGGGGACGTGTATAATATTTATGAAAACGGAGTCGTCAAATCTTCTGTGAAACTTAATCGTTCAAGTTTTGGAAAGACATATGCAAATCTAGAACCTCGAATTACGACCAACTACCGTATTAATGATGAAACAAGTATTAAAGCTGGATATGCAAGAAACGTGCAACACCTGCACCTGTTAAGTAACTCGGTAGCTTCTAGCCCTTCCGATCAGTGGATAGGCAACTCTTATAATATCAAACCAGAAATTGCAGACCAGCTAAGCCTGGGTTATGTCACAAAATTATTTAAAAGTAATTTTGAATTTACTGCCGAAACTTATTACAAGTATTTACAAAATCAAATAGACTACAAAGATGGTGCCGAAATTAATACGGTTTCTGATGTGGAAAGTGTTTTGTTGTATGGTATTGGTAGAGCCTATGGTTTAGAATTATTATTAAAGAAAAAAGAAGGTCGTTTAACGGGTTGGGTTGGTTATACTCTTTCTAAAACAGAAAGAAAAATTGATGGTATTAACGAAGGTAGGTGGTACAATGCCAGACAAGATAGAACGCATGATATTTCGGTGGTGGGTATTTATGAATTAAATAGTAGGTGGTCTATATCTGGTGTATTTGTATACAATACCGGAGACGCCGTAACATATCCTACTGGAAAATACAATTTACAAGGGCAAACACTCTATCAGTACGCAGCTAGAAACGCCAATCGTATGCCTGCCTACCACCGCTTGGATTTTAGCGCTACCTACGAAAAAAATAAAACAAAAAGAATGCACGGTTCTTGGAATTTTAGCTTGTACAATGTGTATGGTAGAGAAAATGCTTTTCGTATTAGCTTCAAAGATGATCCCAACGATCCTACGAGAACACAAATTATTAGAACCGCACTTTTTAAATGGGTGCCAAGTGTAACCTATCAATTTAAATTTTAGGCATGAAAAAAATATTCTTTCTTCTATCGTTTTGTGCCACCCTACTTATTGGTTGCGACAAAGAAATTAGCTTGGTATTAGATAACAATGAGCCCGTGCTCGTTATTGATGGAAGTATTACAGATCAGGTGGGTCCTTATTTTGTGCAACTTTCCATGACTTCGCCCATTAACAATCCAACGCGTGTTATTGGGGTTAACAACGCACGCGTTATTATTACGGACCAAAGTGGAGTTAAAGACAGTTTAGAATTTGTTAGCAACGGCCTTTATAGAACGCAAAAAATAAAGGGCATTGAAGGTGGAACTTACAACCTAGAAGTTGTGGTAGATCAAAAAAAGTATACCGCTTCTAGTAGCATGCCCAAGAAAGTTAATTTAGATAGTCTGCGCATTAATACTTTTCCTTTTAATGGAGAAATTAGATATAGTATTATTCCGGTTTATTTAGACCCTATTACGCTGGGCAACAGCTACCGCTTTATTCAAAGAATTAACGATACCCTAGATCCCACTTTTCACATATTTAATGACAACCTAAATAATGGAAAAGTAAATCAACGACCATTACGTGGGGGTGATGAGAAGTTAAAAATAAAATCGCGTGACAATGTTTTTGTAGAAATGCAGTGCATTTCAAACGCTAGTTATATATACTATAACAGTCTCGATCAGCAAAGTGGCGCAGGACCGGGCGGCGGCACCGCACCATCAAATCCGCCATCTAATATAGTAGGGGGTGCGTTAGGAATTTTTTCGGCACACACGGTGCAGCGCAAAACGATTACGATAAATTAACTAAGAAATCGTCTTTATTTTGGACTACACCACTAATTTATCTTAATGAAATTTAATGCAGAAATTAACAAAGTAATTTAAGTAAGCTTGGTCTTTGGGGCGGGTTAATATATTATTGATAATCATAGTTTTATGTATTAATTTTATTTTTTGTGTTGAGGACCACAATATCCTATGTCAAAGAATTCTTACTTGTGCAGGCATGTAATAAATTATAGTACTTATATTTTACTTATTTTACTTATTTTACATTTGTCTTGAAAATTTATTGGACTAAATCAAATTAAAAACTATTATGGGAAAGACTAACTATTTAAAATTCTTCTCGCTTCTTGCTTTTATAGCTTTTGCAGCAATAAGTTGCTGGGCTACTGCCGAATCGTTACATCTATTATTATCAAGTTGGCCATTGGCTTTTTGCTGGGTTGTAAGCGTAGGGTTTTTTATTATAGCCTCGTTGGGCACAAAAATGATCGTTGATTCACTAAATCAAAACGTTTACATTGAAAAAAGAGGCGTTTTGCTTTTTGGTGGAATTATTTTAGTGATTTTATTTTGGCTGATTTGTGTAATGCCAACCAATACGCATACATTCTTTTTTAGAAATGTCGTTAATGAAAAAGTAAATCTGGACATTACCACAACAAAAAAGTACCTAAATGAGATAAAAAATAATCAGAAAACTACTGATAGTTTAAACTATAGAATTAATAATTTAGATAATGCGTTAGGTAAGGAACTTCAAGACTTGCTTGCAGAAATTAATAATAGCAATAATCCTGGGTATGGTGATAAAGCAAAAATGATTTTAGAAAAAATAGGAATTTTGTTAGGTCAGGGACCAATTACGCCACTATCATTTGTAGGTACTACGCCAAAAGATAGAGAAAACCTCAGAAACGGTTATCTTACTAAAATAAACGATATTAAGGAGGTAACTATTGCTAATTGGAAAAGGCAGGCAAGTGAAAATGCAAACCAAGAAGGAAAAAAGGACGCTGAAAAAGCTTACAATGAACTTGATAATCTTGAAAAACAAATTAAAGCTGGGACAATTAATTTAAATGATGCTAAAGAAATAGAGGGCGTTAGTGATAAAATTAACAGGGGCTATGCAGTAATTAAGACTAATTCGAATGCCGTTAAATTTGAAAACGAAGATAAAAAAGCATATACCGCCGAAAATCCTGTTTCAAAAGTAAAACGCTTAACAAGTGTCTTTGATGTTTGGAAAGACTTTTTAGGAGGAGCTTACGCCGGAAGTGGTTTCTTATTTTGGGTAATTATCGCCATACTTGTTGATATTGCAGCATTTATCTTTTTTGACATAACATTTAAAAAGTAAGACTATTTAACCAACAATTTAAATTAAAAATATGCCAGTAGAAATTAATAAAAATGATGAAGAATCATCATTTAATCCAAGTCCCGATCCAATTGGAATTGAACAAACGCCAATAACAACAAATGAACCTAACACATACAATGATGATAATAACGAAAGCGCGACAGGTCTTAGTGCAATTGAAATGAGTGATCCAAATAGCATTAATGTTACAATCCCCGACCAAAATGCTCCATTGATTATTTTATTTGGCCCACCGGCTTGTGGAAAAACGATGACGCTAGTTCGGTTAACAAGATTTTTACAGAACCAGGGGTATACAATATCACCGATAAAAACATTCCGACCAACAACAGATACACACTATAAAAAAATGTGTGACAACTTTGATCAAATGATTAATAACAACAATGCTGCTGCCGGAAATAGCCGTATAAGTTTTATGCTTGTTGAGGTTTTAAACAATGGAAAACGTTTGTGCCAAATATTAGAGGCACCAGGAGAATATTACTTCGACCCCCAAAAACCAACTGCTCCGTTTCCAAATTATGTAAATAAAATCATTGCAAGTGGCAATCGTAAAATATGGTCCATTTTAGTAGAGCCAGATTGGCAAAATGACATAGATAGAAGAAACTATGTTACTAGAATAAGCAATCTAAAACAAAAAATGCGAATGAATGACAATGTAGTATTCATTTACAATAAAATTGATAAAACAAATTTTGTTAGAAGTGTTGGTGATATAAATATTCCTGCCGCAATACAGGATATACAATACTTATATCCTAACATTTTTGTGCCGTTTTTAAATCGAAATCCAATTACTAAAATATTCAAAAAATTTAACTGTGAATTTGTGCCTTTTCAAACAGGCGACTACACACAAGCTATCAATGGCTTAACTTACCAAGAAGGACCCGATGAATATTGTAATAATTTGTGGAATACTTTATTAAGTAAAATAAAGGGGTAACAAGATATGGATTTGAAATTAAACTTATTTGTACATGGTGTTCCAAAGGGTCAAAAAATTTGGGGACCACAAGAAGAAGATCGAAATTTTATTGAAAGCTTTTATTCACAGAAATCGGATTTAAGCTCTCAGTTAAAAATTGACGTCATGAAAATGGGTAAAGACTTGTATTGCTATTTTACCTATTTAAGGGGGGGCAACATACTCGATATAGATAATCGACCAGGGTCTTATTTTGCAATAACCATTAGAATAAATGCATATTATAATGACTTGTTAAATATGTATAATATCCTAGACGCTTCCTTTCAAAAGTTTATTCTCGGTAAAATTCTAACAAGTAACGAATCTTCATCAAAGTATTTGATAGATGATTTTCAGCAATGCGATGACACTTTTAAATCACTAGAGAAAGACATCATAAATTACTTGAGTTCATTCTCAAATAGTTCAGATTTTATTAATTCAGATAATTTTATAACTAACTCAAAATTAGCTTGCCAAAATATAAATCTATTAGAGTGTACTCATAAAAACATATTAGCCTATATCAAAGAAAAGGGCAGTATATCTGTTTCGCCCTATCATCCTTCGAGACAATTTATAGAATATACGCGCAAAAAAGAAGAAGAATTAGAAAAAATAAAAGTTGAGACACAAAAAAAAATTGGAGAGGAAAAAAGAAAATCAGAACAAGAAATACAGTCGTTAAAGGCAGAATATTCGACTGTAGATAAAAAAATGGCAGATCTAAATAGGCAAGTTGAGACAGAAAGATCAACTACAATTTCTTTTAAACAAAAGCTTGAATTAAATGATCAGGAGCTTATTAAAATTAAAAATTTCAATGATGCCAAGTTAAAAGAAGCGGAAAATATAATTAATGATTTAAAAAATAAGCAACCTCAAAATACAAGTAATGGTGAGCTTAAAAATACCGCGAAATTGGTACCTATGAAATACTACTTATTCTTGATTACTGTACTTCTAACGCTTTTAGTTCTTTTGGGGTTTGTTTTTTTTTCGGTAAAACAATCCATAGATAATGATCGAATAAATAAAGATATTAATTCAAAAGTTGATGTACTTAATAAAAAAATCGAAGTACTGACTGGATTATTAAATTCAGGAAAAAGAGCTGAAAACAATACAAAAGAAAAACCGGCAATTCAACCAGTTGCTCCACCAAAAGGACCACCCACCGGTTCACCAGATAACAAAAAAACTGTATCTCCAGCTTCCTTTTCAAAAAAAAAGTTCTCAGGATTCGATCAATAACTACAAATGAAATTTTTTAAGTTTTTTCCTCTATCCTAGCCTAGTAAATTGATACTACTGATATATTTATCATATCATCTTAGCAGCTACAAAAAAATGATTTACTAAATTAAAATTCAATTAAGGTGAATAATGATGTTTATATTTTTGGAGAATTTAATAATGGATACAATCAATATCCAGATGACTATACTAAAAAGATATTTGAAACTTTTTATTCAAATTCTGAATCTAAAACACAAGTATGTATTCACAGAGATGGTAGCTTAATGTATTATGCATATATAAGAAAGCTTGAGAATACTAAATATATTGGATTTTGTGTGGTTTTAAATGGGACTATGTTATCTAAGCTAAGCAGCCTATTTTCACTTTTTGAAAAAACAATTTTTGAACTTGTATCAAGTGGCGTACTTATTCATTTCGATGACCAAGGAGGAATCGTTACAAATGTTGATAAACTATATCTAAATCGAGAAAAAATCGAATTAATTACTAAATCTATAAGCGAAAATTTTAATAAACTACAGAAGACCGCGAAGTCACTACCAGCCATAAATAACAGTGTTTCAAAGGATTCAATTAAGTTTTTTTCTGTAGATGATGACGCAAAAGATATAATCAATTCTAGTCATACTTTTGGATATACTGTTATTTATAAATCAAAGGATTTTAATACCCCTAAATTAAATAATTATATTGAAGTTGTAGAAGCCCTTAGTAATGATAAGATTGAACTTACTATTCAGCTCAATGAATTAAATGAACAGTATCAAAAAACATTAAAGGAAAAGAAGCAATATCGCTTTGTCGCAATACTCTTTTTTTTAGTACTGGGTTCTTTTATTGGATTGTTTGGGTTAAATAAAAATTTAAAACAGGCTAATAATACAATTAATGAACAAGCTGCCAATTTAGATGATAAAAGCGCTGAAATAGAGACTCTTAAAAATGAAAAAAAGGATTTAAACAATGAGATTAAATATAGAGACGGTCAAATTCAATATCTCAATGATAAGAACCAAGAATTACAAAATAAAATAGATGGTTATGAAATAGCCTATGGCGAATAATAAAATCATTTCTTTGATATCTTAAATGATAACATACTGCTTGCGCAACTATTCAATTCTTTACTTTGCCCTATACAAAAAAACCCAAGCAGTGCTTGGGTTTAATTTCGATCTGGTGGTGTGGGCCGGGATCGAACCGGCGACACAAGGATTTTCAGTCCTTTGCTCTACCGACTGAGCTACCGCACCATACCCTTTCGGGGCAGCAAAAATAGGGGGATTTCACATATAATCCACAGTTCAATCCATATTTTTTAAAATTCGCAATTCTTGGGTGTTCTGGCAAAAGCGATCACGTCTCTGATGTTGCCCATGCCCGTAACAAACTGCACCATTCTTTCAAATCCTAATCCAAAGCCAGCGTGTGGTACGGTACCAAAACGGCGGGTATCTAAATACCAGCTCATTTCATGTGTAGGAATATGCATCTCTTCCATACGGGCTACTAGTTTGTCGAGGCGTTCTTCTCTTTGTGAACCACCTACAATTTCGCCAATTCCAGGCGCTAAAATATCCATCGCAGCAACCGTTTGCTTGCCTGGCTCACAACCATCATTTAAGCGCATATAAAAGGCCTTAATAGCAGCTGGGTATCCAGTAACAATCACCGGTTTTTTAAAGTGTTTTTCTACAAGGTAACGCTCATGCTCACTTTGCATATCAATACCCCAACTTACGTCGTATTTAAATTTCTTTTTCTTGTACGCCGGTGAATCTAATAAAATAGCAATCGCTTCGGTGTAGGTGATTCGCTCAAATTTACTATCGGTAACAAATTTTAGTTTTTCAATTAAACCAAATTCTTGTCTTTCGTTTGTTGGTTTTTGCTTTTCTTCTTCGGCTAAACGTTGGTCTAAAAACGACAAATCATCGGCGCAATTTTCCATTGCATATTTGATGAGGTATTGAATAAATTCTTCTGCTAAATTTTGATTGTCTTCAATATCACAGAAAGCCATTTCTGGTTCAATCATCCAAAATTCTGCGAGGTGTCTGGTGGTGTTTGAATTTTCGGCTCTAAAGGTTGGACCAAAAGTATAAATCTCTGAAAAGGCCATGGCGCCTAGCTCTCCTTCGAGTTGACCACTCACAGTTAGGTTGGTACTTTTACCAAAAAAGTCTTGAGAAAAATCGATATCGCCGCTTTCGGTTTTTGGTGCAGATCCATCAACAGGTAGTGTCGTTACCCTAAACATTTCACCGGCACCTTCTGCATCGCTCGATGTAATAATGGGCGTGTGTAAATACACAAAACCTTTTTCATTAAAAAACTGATGCACCGCAAATGCGAGGGCGTGTCTAATTCTAAAAACAGCACTAAACGTATTTGTTCTAAAACGTAAATGCGCAATCTCTCTTAAAAATTCGAGGCTATGTTTTTTAGGTTGAAGCGGGTATTGTTCCGCGTCACTATCACCTAGTATTTCTACGCTAGTCGCTTTTATTTCTACAGATTGTCCTTTGCCTAAAGATTCAATGAGTGTGCCTTCTACTTTTAAAGAGGCGCCCGTTGTGATACGCTTTAAAGTAGCGTCGTCGAGTAAACCTAGTTCGGCAACTACCTGAATATTATGATTGGTACTACCATCATTGAGGGCAATAAACTGATTGTTTCTAAAACTGCGTACCCAACCCATGGCGGTTACAGTTTGTCCGGTGAGACCTCCTGTTAAAAGGGCCTTAATTTTTGTTCTTTTATTAAACATAGTGGTTGCAAAGATAATTTGTTTAAAGAACAAGCAAACATTCTATCCTAAAGTTTGTTAGATTACATACACGAAATGATTACTCTATGGAAAGAAAAGATTTCATCGAAAAAGTAGGCATGAGTGGCGCAGCGCTGCTTGTAATGGGCTGTTTTGGCGGCTGTTCAAAAACAAATGATGCCGGTGGTGGAAGCACACCCAATCCTAACCCCAATAAGCCTGTCGATTTTACCATCAACATTTCTAATTCTCCATTTAATGTCCTCCAAAATAATGGCGGCTTTTATGTAGATACCGCCAATAACGTGATTATTGCAAGAACCACATCTGGTATGCTCATTGCAGTAAGCTCTTTGTGTACACACCAGTCGGTTACCTTAGAATTCCAGGGTAACAACAACCGTTTTTATTGCCCAGGTCATGGTTCAAACTTTAGCACCGCGGGTACTGTTTTAAACGGACCGGCCGCAGCGCCCCTAAAAGTCTTTAAAACCTCTTTATCTGCTTCATTATTAAGGATTTACGAATAATTCCACAGTACTAAAAAGTGGTTTTTACGCCGATTATTTATTGGTGTTTGTGATTTTTGTATTAATATTGCAATGGAAACAAAGCCAGATGAGCCTTCAGTTGCTCTAGTTCGGGTTATCTTCTTTCCATTTTTTTTAATTCATCCTTTCTTTAGTTATTCCAAAACTCAACTCCTAGAGTATTTCTATTTCACTTTCAAATAATTTATGTACGACATTTTACAATTAAACGATCTTTTGTTACCAGTGTTACAAGACATCGCACAAGGTTTAAAAATTACAGGTTTTAAAAAATTAGATAAGCAAGCGCTCATCTATAAAATATTAGACAGCCAAGCGGTAAGCGAAGCGTCTGCAAAAGACGATGGCAAGAAAAAGCCAGCATTAAAAGGTCGTAAGCCCGTTACCGTAAAAACAAGTAATGGTACCGAAGAAGCAGAAGTGATGAGTGAAGAACCAGCGGCTGCGCCTGCACAAAAAGGAAGGCCCATTAAAAAAGCAAATCCAAGACCAGAACGTCCAGAAAAAACAGAAGCGCCTGCAGCAGTAGCAGCGGCAGCTCCAGAAAATACTGACGCAGCTCAAGCGCCTGAAAACAGTGAAGCAGCGCAGGCTCCAGAAAACACAACACCACAACAACACCAACATAGACCACATAAAAAAGAACCGGTATTTAATATTGAGTTTGAAGGCATGATTGAAGGTGAAGGCGTATTAGAAATGATGCCTGATGGTTATGGTTTTTTACGTTCTTCCGATTATAATTATTTATCATCACCAGATGATGTGTATGTTTCTCCTTCACAAATAAAATTATTTGGATTAAAAACGGGTGATACTGTACAAGGTGCAGTTAGGCCGCCTAAAGAAGGTGAAAAATATTTTGCACTGATTAAAGTTGATTTTATCAATGGTAAAAGACCCGACGAAGTGCGTGACCGTGTGCCATTTGATTATTTAACGCCGTTATTTCCAAACGAAAAATTAAATCTGTTTACATCACCAACAAATTATAGTACGCGTATTATTGACCTCTTTACTCCAATAGGTAAAGGCCAGCGTGGACTGATTGTGGCACAACCAAAAGTGGGTAAAACCATGCTACTCAAAGAAGTGGCAAACGCAATAGCAGCAAACCATCCAGAGGTTTACTTGATGGTGGTACTTATTGATGAAAGACCCGAGGAAGTGACCGATATGGAGCGCAGCGTAAGAGCAGAAGTGATTGCTTCTACTTTTGATGAGCCCGCAGAAAAACACGTGAAGGTTTCTAGCATTGCCTTACAAAAAGCAAAGCGCCTTGTAGAGTGTGGTCATGACGTTGTTATTTTATTAGATTCTATTACACGTTTAGCACGTGCACACAATACCGTTGCACCAAGTAGTGGTAAAGTATTAAGTGGTGGTGTGGAAGCGAATGCACTTTTAAAACCAAAACAATTTTTTGGTGCAGCGCGTAAAATTGAGCACGGTGGTTCATTAACTATTTTAGCAACTGCGTTAATTGAAACCGGTTCTAAAATGGACGAGGTAATCTTTGAAGAATTTAAAGGTACCGGTAATATGGAATTACAACTAGACCGTAAACTAGCCAACAAGCGTATTTTCCCAGCTATTGATTTAGTAGGTTCTAGCACACGTAGAGACGATTTATTACTTGATAAAGAAGTACTAGGCCGCATGAATATTTTACGTTTGTTCATCAACGATATGAATACCGATGAGGCAATGAACGAATTATTAAAACGCATGCGTGGCACCAAAGACAACGAAGAATTTTTAGCGAGCATGAACAGATAATTTAATTGTTATGGCAGAACCCATTATCAATAAAGTAGAAGAGAGTGGTTTAATTTCATTAGACCTTGAAAAATATTATCCATCTGGATCTATCTTGGTTTTTGACGTGAAGGACCATTTGTTTATGGGCCTCATTTTAAAAGAAAAAGATTTTAGAGCAGCGCTTACTGCCACCGATTGGTCGCAGTATCAAAACGCCGCGGTGGCCATCACCTGTTCTGCTGATGCTATTATTCCCATGTGGGCGTATATGCTTATTGCATCTGCATTAGAGCCGTTTGCGAGCACTGTTTTTTTTGGTACCGAAGAACAATTAAAAGAAAAACTCCTTTTACAAAATATTGAAGCCATTAGCGCTGAAGATTATACCGATAAAAGAGTTGTCGTAAAAGGCTGTGGTGATATTCAAATTCCGGCAGCTGCATATGTTAGCATCACCAACAAATTAAGGCCTGTTACCAAGTCAATTATGTTTGGCGAACCTTGTAGTACGGTTCCTATCTACAAGAAAAAATAATTTATTTACTGCGCGTAGTTGCGTCTACAAAACGCTCGTCGTAATCTGCGCGAATGGTATTAAACAGGCGGTCCCACACCAGTGTGTAGAGTCCGTAATTGCCCGTAAAATATTGATGGTGCTGGTTGTGGTTGGTAGAGGTGTTAATCCATCTACCAATTTTTGTTGTATGAAAACCAGCCGGGTATAATTCGTAACCAAGGTGCCCGTATACATTGTATACAATAGAGAATAAAAAGAAAATGGCTAACTGTGTAATATGAATGGGCATGATAAAATAAAACAGAACCACAATGCCATGTTCTAATACCGATTCTATTGGATGAAATGCATACGCCGCCCAGGGAGAGGGGTTGGTAGAACGGTGGTGCACCAAATGAATATATTTAAAAAGTGTTTTGTGGTGCATGAGCCGGTGTATCCAATAAAAATAAAAATCATGTAGTATAAACATGATAGGGAAAGCTAAAAAATAATAACCCCATCCGTAATCACTAATATTTTGATAGCGCGTGGTGTGCTCTGCAATAGGAGAAGAGTTGAGCACCATAATTAATACACTAAAAATGAGCATGGTTATTAATGAATAGCCCGCTTCACGCAAATAGTCTGGAACTTTTGGAAAACGCTTTTGAATTTTTTTATACGAAAGCTTTTGCTTGAATAGGATATAGAAAATCAAGAACGCAACAGATGCGGCCAAAAAATAGCGAGATCCAATTTTTATAAACGCTTCTGGTACAATATCCCAGCGCAAAGAAAGTAACTGCTCCATCTTGGTTTTTTAATGTGCTTCTAACCAGTTATTACCGCGGCCTACTTCTGCTTCTACTGGTACGCCGTTTGGCAAAGGTAAAGCCGTAGTCATACATTCTATTATTAACTTTTCTAATGCATCTGCCTCTTCTGGGACCGCGTCAAACACAAGTTCATCGTGTACTTGTAAAATCATTTTAGACTGCCAGTTTCCGGCACCCATTTGTTGGTGCACTTTAATCATAGCTAGCTTAATCATATCGGCAGCCGTGCCCTGAATAGGAGAGTTGATGGCGTTACGCTCTGCAAAACCACGCACAGTAAAATTGCTGCTATTAATATCTTTTAACCAGCGCTTACGGCCCATTAGGGTTTCTACATAGCCCTTTTCTTTGGCAAGTGCTACCTGCAAATCCATGTACTCCTGAATGTTTGGAAACTCTTTTTTGTAGTTGTCAATGATTTCTTTGGCCTCTGTTCTTGAAATACCCAAATTGTCGGCAAGCCCAAATGCCCCTTGTCCGTATATGATTCCAAAATTGACACTCTTGGCTTTGTAACGCATTTCTTTGGTTACATCGGCCACATCTACGCCGTATACTTTAGCAGCGGTAGCGGTATGAATGTCAATACCGGCTTTAAAAGCCGCACACATATTAGGATCGGCGCTAATGGCAGCTACAATGCGCAGTTCTATTTGAGAATAGTCGGCACTCATAAGAATTCGACCAGGTTCACGCGGAATAAAGGCCTTTCTAATTTCTCTACCGCGCGCTGTTCGGATAGGTATGTTTTGAAGGTTTGGATTGGTACTACTTAAACGACCCGTTACCGCCACCGCCTGCGCATAACTGGTATGCACGCGTCCGGTTTTAGGATTGATCATGAGCGGAAGCGCATCTACATAGGTAGACTTAAGTTTTGTAAGCTCTCTAAATCCTAAAATGTCATCTACAATTTTATGTTGGTTGGATAGTTTTACAAGCACGTCTTCGCCGGTTGCATACTGACCCGTTTTTGTTTTTTTAGCTTTTGGATCTAGCTTTAATTTATCAAATAAAACTTCGCCCAGTTGTTTTGGTGATGCAAGGTTAAAACGAACGCCCGCTTGTGCATACACATTTTCTTCAAACTGCTTGGCGTCTACTTCTAAAAGTTTACTGTATTCGTTTAAAAAGTTGTTGTCAATTTTTACGCCCTCAAATTCCATATCGGTGAGCACGCGTACAAGTGGATTTTCTACGCTTTCAAAAACACGCTCTACTTCTTTTTCTTTTAACAAAGGAACAAAAACATGTTTTAACTGAAGTGTAATGTCTGCGTCTTCGGCGGCATACTGCGTAAGTTGCTCGAGTGCTACATCGCGCATGGTGCCTTGGTTTTTTCCTTTCTTACCAATGAGCGCTTCGATGTGTACGGGCTCGTATCCTAAATATTGTGCACTGAGTAAATCCATACTACGCCTGCCTTCTGGCTCAATTACATAATGCGCAAGCATGGTATCAAAAATTTGAGTGGCCGGTACAACACCATACCATTTTAATACGAGTAAATCGTATTTTATATTTTGTCCAATTAAAACAAGTGCTGGATTAGAAAATACTTTTTCAAAATAAGAAAGCGTTTTTTTAATACCCGCTTCATCGGGTGAGCAAGGAATATAATAACCATGACCCGCTTTTTCTGAAAAACTAAAACCAACCAGTTCTACGTTGTTGGCATCAGTGCCCGTAGTTTCAGTATCAAAACAAATTTCTTTTGCGCTTGCTAATTTTTGTGCAAGTGCTATAAGCGCTGCCTCATCTTCTACACAAATGTATTCGTGCACCGTGTTGTTAATATTTTTATCTGCAACAAGTCCACGCTGTTCTGCTTCTTGTCCAGCGTTGCCCACCGCTTCCGCGGCTTCCATAGAACCCGCACTGGACGCAGCATTTGCGCCTACATTTGCCGCGTTAGCTTTTTTAATCGGCGCCGCTACTTCGTTGCCAAACAAATCTGTTTGAACCCCTTCTGGTGCTGGCATATAGGCATTAAAGTCGTCGCCCAAAATTCTTTTGCCCAGTGTTTTAAATTCTAGCTCAACAAATATTTCGGCGAGGGCTTCTTTGTTAATAGGAGTGAGCGCAAAATCTTCTTCATGAAATTCTACAGGCACATCTGTGATAATGGTGGCGAGCTTCTTACTCATGATAGCATCGTCTACACCTTTTCTAATTTTTTCGCCCATCGCACCTTTAATGTTGTGCGCATTGGCCAATACGTTTTCGAGCGTGTCGTATTCTTTTAAAAGTTTAGCAGCGGTTTTTTCTCCTACACCCATAATCCCCGGAATATTATCTACGGCGTCACCCATCAGTCCTAACATATCTACCACCTGCTCTACGCGGGCGATATCCCATTTCTCACAAATTTTTTGCGCGTCTAAAATTTCTGCGGCATTCCCCATAAAGGGAGGCTTGTACATATATACGCCTGGATGAATTAATAGCTGCCCATAGTCTTTGTCGGGCGTTACCATGTATACTTCATAGCCTTTGTCTGCAGCCTGCCAGGCAAGGGTGCCAATAACGTCATCGGCCTCATAACCATCCAGTTCCATAACCGGAATATTAAAAGCCCTAATGATGCGCTGAATTTCAGGAATAGA
>JBIIZN010000097.1:0-6179 GCA_044346275.1 Sediminibacterium sp. | reverse complement strand
ACGGCAGCCATCGCAGCTACTGCGTGTGTATGGTCTGGAGTAGACACAGACACGGCGTCAATTCTACCTTTTTCTTTGTCTAGCATTTCTCTAAAATCTTCATAGACATTGGCCTTTGTATACCTAGCTCTGCTTTTTGCTGTTTGTCTACTATCAACGTCTGCAAGCGCTACGATATCTGCTTTTCCAGACATAAAGAAGTTGTACAAATCGCTTTCACCTTTACCGCCAGCACCAATACCTGCAATTTGTAATTTATCACTAGGCGCTGTAAAGCCACGTCCTAGCACATTTCTTGGAACAATATAAAAACCTGCCGCTGCAAGCAATCCGTTTCTTAAAAAAGAACGTCTAGAATCTTGATTGGCATCTTGGTTGTTTGTTTCTGTTGCCGCAACTTCTTTTGAAGCCGCTAACAATTTTTTCTTAGTCTGTTTTTTCATAGGTATAGAATCGTTGAAGTAGGCTTGACCCTACAAGTTTTTGAGATGGTTAAATTATTAAAAAATGGCGAAACGCTAAAATTATATTTGAGGCCCAAACAATTAGGATAAGAGTATCGTTATTATGGTATAAATTGCTTTAATATTAACCAGTTTTTTATGAACCAACAGTTACAAGCGCTCAGACAACATTTTATGTCGGGTGCTACCCAGTCTTATGCGTTTAGGCTTGCACAGCTCGAGGCTTTAAAAAAACTTGTGTTGGACCATGAAAAAGAACTAGCACAAGCGCTTCACACCGATTTAAAAAAATCGCAAGAAGAAGCCTGGGCCACCGAAGTAGGATTTTTTTTAAATGAATTAAATTATACGATCAAGCACCTAAAAAGTTGGATGCAGCCTACCAGTGTGCCTACCAATTTATTAAATCAACCTTCTAGTTGTTATACCGTTCCGGAGCCACTGGGTGTGGTGTGTATTATTGCACCTTGGAATTATCCGTTTCAACTTTTATTTACACCACTGATTGGCGCGATTGCAGCAGGCAATTGCGCGGTATTAAAACCTAGTGAATTTGCAGGCGCTACTGCAGCTATTATGGGTAAAATGATTAAGCAGTTGTTTCCTGAAAACTACATGCTTTATTTAGAGGGCGATGGTGCTGCGGTGTTGCCTCCATTATTTGAAAATTTTAGATTCGATCATATTTTTTATACCGGTAGTACATTTGTAGGTAAAATTATTTACAAACAAGCCGCCGAAAAATTAGTACCCGTAACATTAGAGCTAGGCGGCAAAAGCCCTGCGGTACTTACATCTGACGCCAATGTGCGTGTGGCTGCAAGACGTATTGCCAATTCAAAATTTTCTAATTGTGGTCAAATGTGTGTGGCTCCAGATTATGTGCTCGTGCCAACTGCGTTAAAAGATAGTTTGATTGATGAACTCATAAAAGCCACCAAACAGTTTTATGGCGAAGATCCAGAAAACACAGATGGCTATGGAAAAATCATCAATGAAAAACAGTGGCAGCGACTTGTAGGATATTTACAAGACGGAACAGTGGTGCATGGTGGAAAATCAAATGCAGCTACTTTATATATTGAACCTACCATACTTACTAATGTATCAGTAGATAGTAAAATTATGCAGGACGAAATTTTTGGTCCGATACTTCCAATACTTACCTACGATACCAATGAGGAAGCGCTTGCAATTATTAACCGTCATCCAAATCCATTGGCATTTTATGTGTTCACAAACAATGCAGCTTCAGAGCAGTATTGGTTAACGAATGTTCCGTCGGGAGGCGCCTGTGTAAACAATACTAGTTGGCACTTGACCAATCATGCCTTACCCTTTGGTGGTAGGGGTTTTAGCGGTATGGGTGGATATCATGGCAAGTTAAGTTTTGATACTTTTTCGCATATTAAATCCGTGATGAAAACGCCAACTTGGCTCGATCCCGATCTTAAATATCCGCCGTATAAAGGCAAAGGTTGGTTGTTAAAAAAATTAATAGGTTAATGCGTCCGCTTTTACAAAATAAAAAATCCATGATGATAAAATTTGCGATTGTTTTTGGTGTCATTGTTGGCTCTGTGTTACTGATGAAAAAGAAGGACATGAGTTATAGGCAATCCGTTTTAAAAACCATGTATCCGGTGATCATGTTTCCGAGTAAATTAATGGGTGCTAAAAATGCTGTTCAGCTAAATACAGCCGGTAAACAACCGATTCAAGATTTTTATGCGCTTTATGCTGTTTTAAATAATGGTGATACACTATCTTTTGAAACCTTCAGAGGTAAAAAAGTATTACTCGTAAACACGGCTTCCGATTGTGGATATACAGGGCAGTATAAGGAGCTCGAAGCACTCTATCAGCAATATAAAAATAATTTAATTGTGGTTGGATTTCCAGCTAATGATTTTAAAGCGCAAGAGAAAAAATCAGACGCCGACATCGCCACTTTTTGCAAAGTAAATTATGGCGTTACATTTTTACTCATGCGCAAAGGTTCTGTGGTAAAGGGTGCCAACCAACAAAGCGTGTATCAGTGGCTGTCAAGCACATCTGCTAATGGTTGGTGTAGTAAAGCACCCGGTTGGAATTTTTGTAAATACTTGGTAAATGAAGAAGGGGTATTAACAGCTTATTTTCCGCAAACGGTTTCACCACTTGATGAATCTGTAACAACACAACTTCAATAAAATAATTACAGCGGACAATTTTCGTGGTAGTTTATTAATTCGATAGGAGATCTTTCTACAATAAAGTCTTTGTATACCTGTCCTATTTCATCAAGTACTTCTTGAACACCTTCGCTTTCTTTGATGGTTACCAGTCTATTTCTGTAATCTTTAATGCCCGGTAAACCTTTTAAGTAATTGGCGTAATGTCTTCTCATTTCATTGATACCCACTACAGGTCCTTTCCAGGCAACTGATTGAATTAAGTGTTGTCTGCAAACCGCTACACGCTCTGCTACTGTTGGCGCTGCCATGATTTCACCGGTTTTAATATAATGCTTGATTTCTCTAAAAATCCATGGATAACCAATAGCTGCTCTTCCAATCATGACGCCATCTACGCCATATTTATTTTTATACGCCACTGCTTTTTGTGGGCTATCAATATCTCCGTTTCCAAAAATGGGAATATGAATACGTGGGTTGTTTTTTACTTTAGCAATTAATGTCCAGTCGGCTTCGCCCTTATACATTTGAGCACGGGTACGTCCGTGAATACTGAGTGCTTTAATGCCTACGTCTTGTAAGCGCTCTGCTACTTCTTCAATATTTTTACTGTCTTCATCCCAACCCAGTCTTGTTTTAACCGTAACAGGTAATTTGGTCGCTTTTACAACCGCCGAGGTTAAGCGTACCATTAAATCAAGGTCTTTTAAAACACCGGCACCCGCACCTTTACCGGCTACCTTTTTTACAGGGCAACCAAAATTAATATCTAGTAAATCAGGGTTTGTAACATCTACAATTTTAGCAGCAAGTGCCAAACTGTCTTCATCTCCTCCAAATATTTGAATCCCCACGGGCCTTTCGTAATCAAATATATCCAGCTTTTTACGGCTTTTAATAGCGTCCCTTATCAGACCTTCGCTGCTAATAAATTCGGTGTACATTAAATCTGCCCCGTTTTCTTTGCATACCACTCTAAAGGGGGGATCACTCACATCTTCCATAGGCGCTAGCAAAAGCGGAAAATCGGGCAGTTCTATTGTATCTATTTTAACCATCGTTATATATTGATTAACCGCTTTTTGTCATGAGTTGATCAAGTCTTATCTTAGATTCTCAATACATCGGTATTGCGGTTGGCGCACAAATTTACAATCTTATTTTTCAACTCATGAAACAAACCTATAGTTATCCGGTTCAATTTGTTTTTTTAATGGGCCTTTTAGGGGTATTTATGATTTTTAGTACCCTACTATTATCGTTTATAGGGAGCCAACTATTAGATTGTAAGTTTTTAGAAGTAGCAGCGCTTCTTAATTTACCAGCCAATGCGGGGCTTTCCAAAATCCTTAATTTGGGGGCTACGCTTATCGCATTTGTAATTCCTGCCATTATTTTTACGCGTGTAATTAAAAAGGAGTCACAATCCACAGCCAATTCACTTGGTTTTTCTCGGATAGCTGGTCCAAAATTTGTGTTGTATACGGTGTTTATTACGCTTGGCGGCATTTTACTCAGTGGTGCACTTGCTGAAATTAACCAACATATTTATTTGCCTGCAAAATTATTAGAACAAGCAAAAGCAATGGAGCAAAACTATAAAACACTTGCGCTAAATATGGCCCGAATGGACAGTGTGCTAGATTATATTTCGACACTCATTGTAATGGCACTAGCACCCGCTATTTTTGAAGAAATATTATTTCGATCTACCATCCAGCCTCTATTTATTGGTTGGACAAAAAATGTTTGGGCGGGTATTATTTTAACAAGTATACTTTTTAGTGCGATACATTTTTCGTTTTTCGGTTTTTTATCTAGGGCAGCACTTGGTATAGTACTCGGATTACTTTTTTATAAAACTAAAAATATTTGGCTTAGCATATTGATGCATTTTTTAAACAATGGATTTATTGTGACGCAGCTTTATATAGTTACATTACAAGGCAAGTCACTTGAAAAAGCCATGGATGAAAACTACTTTTCCGTTTTATCCGGGCTTAATGGGATTATGATATTGTGGTTCTCATTTAATGCACTTAAAAAGTATAGTGCTACATTGGCTAAACCATTGTAACTTTACGATTGTAGTTGATCTCATTTATTGAATCATTCATTATGTCTTGGGAAAAAATATTTAGCACACGTGTTTTTGCAGAAGCTTCCATTATTGAGGGCTTACTTGCGGATAATGATGTGCCCGTGCAATTATTAAATAAGCAAGATAGTAGTTATCCGATGTTTGGAGATATACAACTCTATGTGCCTCACGATATGGTTTTATTTGCGCGCGAACTTATTGATCAACAGTCCGAACATTTAGATTTTACCGTATAATAATTTGTATGGCATTTGATCTTCAAACATTTAAAACAAGGGCATTATCGGCTATCATTTTTGTAGCAGTGATGCTCGGAGCTATCTTTTATAACATCAATAGTTTTATTATACTTTTTTTAATTGTGCATACAGGTTGCTTGATTGAATTCAATAAACTCACAAAAAACACCCCAAGTATTCATACTAAAACTGCCCACTTATTGTATAGCTTGTTTGGACTTGCGTATGTGACTGCTAGTTTTTTTGCCATTACGCATTTAGCTTCTACGCATTGGGTTACTGTGTTAGGTACCACACAATATTATGTATTACCTATGCTTGTTATTGTTAGTATTTGGATCAATGATACGATGGCATATATGGTAGGTTCTTTTATTGGTAAAACACCACTTTCTGCGGTGTCTCCTAAAAAAACATGGGAAGGAACTATTGGTGGCGCCATTCTTGCAGTAGTTGCAGTAGTATTGTTAGGTAGAACGCTCACAAATCTATCTTATCAAACACTTGTTATTGTGAGTGCAACGGCTGCCATAACTGGCACCATTGGTGATTTGATAGAAAGTAAGTTTAAAAGAATGGCCGGCGTAAAGGATAGTGGCAATATTTTGCCTGGGCATGGTGGTTTTTTTGATCGTTTCGACTCATTGTTGCTAGCAGGCCCAAGTGTATGGCTATTACTTACCCTTTTTACACAATAGATTTTACTTTACATTTGCACCACAAATTAGCATTATGACAATTCACCGAGAAGGTTACCGCACTATTGGTATTACTGCCCTCATTTTTGGTATTATCAATTTAATTTCAATTTCATATCTAGGAACCTGTTGCCCAAGAGTTGCTGGAGCTATTTTTGGACTAACACTTTTCTTCTTCTTATTTATTATTTCTTTTTTTAGAATTCCGAATAGAACCTTAACCATCAATGACAATCAAATTATTTGTCCTGCCGATGGTAAAGTTGTGGTAATAGAAGAAATTACAGACGAAGAATATTTTAAGGACAAACGTATTCAGGTAAGTGTATTTATGAGTCCAGCCAATGTACACGTTAATAGAAATCCAATGAGCGGTAAAGTGGTGTATAACCAGTACCACAAAGGAAAGTACTTGGTAGCTTGGCATCCAAAATCTTCTACCGAAAATGAAAGATGGAGTGTTGCTGTCGAAAACAACCATGGTACTATTTTATACAAAC
>JBIIZN010000017.1:0-19523 GCA_044346275.1 Sediminibacterium sp. | reverse complement strand
TTTTAAATCTATGAATTATTTATCAATCTAACAATTTTTTACACCCTCATAATGGGCGTACTTCTTTTTAGCTCTTTTGGTAGTGTTTTCAAGGATGCCCAACCAGTATAACAGGTAGATAATTGGGGTAATTGGGAAACGCAATAAATCATAAAAATACCGCTCTCTTATGTAGGTGATTTTTACAAGTTTTTCTAAATAAAAGTCCGAATGCTTTTTTGCTAAATAGCGGTGAATGATAACATTTCGGTCTTTATTATTGAATACTGAAATCATTGAATCCTCCACAATTCGGTAATAGTATAGCTTTTCGTTAATGAAATGAAATACAAAATTATTTTTTGATGCACTGATCCAAAAATCCCAATCTTCAAATCCATAACTGGGCATACACTCATCGTAACCACCATTTTTTACCCATACTTCTTTTTTAAAAATAGCGCAAGCGTCGGCGCAGTTGCCCGTAACAAGACCTAAATCATCAAAAGGACGAACCTTAAATTGGCGCTTTTTTAATGTCGTATTTCCAAAAAATATAGGAGCTGCATATACAATATCAGCACTATTTTTTTCGAGTACAGGAATGGCTTTATTGATATAGTTGGGATGAATTTTATTGTCGGCGTCTAGTGGTAAAATATACTGCCCAGTAGCCATTTCAATGCCTGTATTACGCGCCTTTCCTGGACCACCATTGGTTTGGTGAATAACGGTATAATTTAACGCTTTTAGCTCCTCTAATTTTTGAAGTGTGCTATCATCTGTAGATCCATCATCTACAATAATGACTTGTGTATTGTAATTTATTTTTTGATGATCAATACTATCTAATGCCTCCTGAATATACTGCCCATGATTAAAACACGGAATTACAATGCTTACAGTTATAGATTGATTTAGATTACTTGCGGACATGTTACATATAATTAACTAAATATATAATATTTAATTAATCTAACAGAACTTTTAGCAAGTTATTTTTTTACAATAGGCAATTTAATCACAGAAGGATACGCCTTAGAATGGTGAATTCTATTTTCCACTACTATACCTCTAGACTCATCGTAGTTGTTTCCACCCGTGTTCATATTCCGCTCAAATCTGGGGAAATTACTACTAGATACTTCGATTCTAATTTTATGACCTGGAGCAAAATAGTTACTTGTAACCATTGGCGTTAAATCTACCTTATATACTTTATTTTTTTCCATAAACACTTCTTTATCATACCCTTCTCTATAACGCAAACGTTGAATTGTTTCATCTAAATTATATGCCTTGCCATCTGGATACACATCAATTAATTTAATTGTTACATCGGTATCTGGACCAGTAGATGAAACAAAAAGTGTAGACTCAATGAATCCGGTTATTTCAACACCCTCTGTTAAAGAATCTGAAGTGTATACTAAGATATCGTTACGCAATTCCATTTGCGATTGATCAAAGCTTCCGCCCTGAACGGCATTACCTGTGCAACAAACGTTACCGCCATAAGAACCCACAGGATTCATTGGATCATAGGTAAATGAATCTGGATTGTCTTTTGTTGGAGGCAATGCAACTAAAGCACCATCACCATTTCGGGTATTGGCTTTACCTGCACTAGATAAAAAGAAATTTTTTACTTCGGTATTTGGTAAAGGAAAACTTTGTGCCTGCTGCCATTTATTAGACCCCATTGTGTAATAGCGAACTCGAGGCTGAGTTGCTTTAAAATCATTTTCTTGACCCTTTAATAGCATATCAAACCAACCCCATGTTAAATCATCATAATTTAATCTGGCATCGCCTACACTTCGTTCACCAACAATCGTATTTTCTGTAGCACGCTTGTAAGAGCAGTGTAAAACAGGAGCAATAATTAGGTATTGATTGTCAGCTACACTTTTAGACTTGGCTGCATTTCGTACATGATTAAACAAAGCAATATTGGGAGCAGATGACACATCATACCAACTTACAAACCAATATGCAGGAACTTCCATTGGCATATTATCATGGTACAATCCACCCTTAAACCAAGCAGCATCATTTGGCTTTCTCACAATCATTTTTTCATAAATACCATCAGCGCCTTGTACATTTTTAATAATGTCTTGCACTGGTAAATGCCTTAAGCCTTGCGCCCAATCTATTCGAGGCATTTCGGGTCCCATATCATAAAACTTTTGAATTCGTTGCAAGTCTTTTTGTTCAACACCAACAGGAAGTTTAGGAGCCATTTTATCATGTTGCGTACCATATAACCAAGATGTAAATAACATTTGTTGTGCACCACCACGGTACCAGTTACCCTGTTCCATAAATTTACCTACTCTACCCACACCTGCTCCAAAGCCCTGAGCAACCATTGCGGCTAACGCTGGATGATTTTGAGATGCAACTGCCATTTGCCACTCTGCTGTTGAAGAGCAACCAATAAGGCCAACTTTACCATTACTCCATGGTTGTTTACTCATCCATTCTAGGGCATCATAACCGTCGGTAATTGGTGTGCCTAAAATATCCCATTCTCCTTCCGAAAAAAATCGGCCACGTTCATTTTGAACAACATATACATACCCACGACTCACAGCCTGAAAGGCATCTTCGAGTGTACGCGTTGTCATTTTTCCATCTACCCAAGTATTAAAATTATAAGGCGTACGAGAAAATACAATGGGGTATTTGCCATTAGCTTTTGGACGGTAAATATCTGTAGACAAGCGAATACCATCTCGCATGGGCATCATCACTTTTTGGTCAATCACGGCAATAGAATCAAGCCTTCTATAAATTAATGCAGTGTCTTGCGCAAAAATGGATTGTGTAATAATAATGTATACAAATATGCAAATAGAGCGTAGTCGTTTTTTCATGTATTAGTTGTTAAGTAATACTGAATTTACGGATTTTTTTTAGAAAAGTTAATAAGATCTGCCCAATGTGTCACACACTGCTTTTAACAAAGACAATCCATCATTACGATCCTGTCCTTTTTCCCACATCATAATCCCGTTAGCCATTGATTGTGCTAGTTTTGCTTTACGTTTTACGGTAGGCAAACCATTGTAATAAATGGTATAATTGCTAAAGCCCCCGGCACTTACAACAGCCGAATCTGACAATGCGCTTCCCGATCCATTGGTAATGGTGTTGTATGTTAATACGGTACCTGTTTGAGTTATTCCGCTTGGTCTACCATAAGCAGGTATACCTAGTACTGCTTTGGATGCGGGCATGCCTCTTGTAGTAATCCAATAATTAAGAGAAGTTTGGGCTAGTGCCATATCACTATGGTGTCTAAAAGGAACCGTTGTACTAAAATCGTCGTAAGACATGATATTAAAAAAATCAACTGCATTAGTAGTCCATAAACTAGTACTGATAGCATCACGCACTGCTCCAGCATATTTTCCAGCAGTTATGGCAGCAGATAAATAATATTTACCACCTGTATGGCATGAATCACTCAGTTCTCTCATAAATGCTGTAAAAGTAATATCAGTTCCATCGTCGGTTCTAGGGAATTCCCAATCTACATCTACGCCGTCTAACCCATAAGTTCGAACTACTTGCATAATAGATTTTACAAAGCCATTACGCCCAGCGGGTGTGTTAGCCATGGTTTTGAAATCGGCAGCTAAGCCAGCAATACTAATAAATATTTTTGCATTATTTGATTTTGCTTTTGAAATAACAGTTGAAAATACAGAAGGATTTGCAACCGTCAATCCACCTGTTGAAGTAACATTGGCAAATGCATAATTGATAACATTACACATCCGAAATTTTTGATCCGGCACAAGAGCAGGATCACGGTAGCTAGGAAAATATCCAACCACATAAAAACCAAATGGTGGAGGTGGAGTAATGTTATTACTTGCTGGCGGTGGCGTTACAGGTGGAACTGTAGGCAAGATGGTTTGATCTCTTTTGCTACAGGCAACAATAAATAAAATAATTGAAGCAAGAAAAAAGCGCCTCATACTAAATCGATTTCTTTTCATAAAAATATGCTCATTTCAAAACCAAATAATAGCCTCAAAAAAACTAAATACATAAATAATAAATACTATAAAAAAAATTGTGTTTAATACTCAATGATTTTTGGGCGAATTGAAGTGAATTTTATAAAATTTATAACGCTTAGAAATTTATGAAATGAAGCTTTTTAGATAAATTTAGAAAAATATAATTATGAAAAAAATAATTATTCTTTTGGTACTTGGCGCCATAATTTTTTCTTCCTGTAACCCAATGCTGCATATCACTGGCGCAGGTATGAGACGTCATAATTTATCACAAAATAAATACCAACCAGGTAAGCATCGAAAACAGATTAGAGTGGGCACCTCGCCTAATTCTCCTTTTTGGTTATTTTGGAGAAGGTTTTAATAGATGCCCAACTTAGTTACTAGAATTCAAACTTAATTCCCTGGGCTAGAGGCATGGTTGTCCCGTAATTGATTGTATTGGTTTGTCTGCGCATGTAAAATTTCCAACTGTCGGAACCACTTTCTCTTCCGCCACCTGTTGCCTTTTCACCACCAAAAGCGCCACCAATTTCTGCTCCGGAGGTTCCAATATTAACATTGGCAATTCCACAATCCGATCCTTTCACCGAAAGAAAAGTTTCCGCTTCAGAAAGATTTTGGGTAAAGATGGCTGACGAGAGTCCTTGCGGTACAGCGTTTTGAAGAGCAATGGCTTCATCTAAAGTTTCATATGGAAGTACATAAAGTATGGGAGCAAAAGTTTCTTCCTTTACAATACTTGATTGAGCTGACATTTCTATAATTGCAGGTTGCACATAACATCCAGAATCATACCCTTCTCCAGTCAACAAATTGCCACCTACAAGTAAGTTTCCACCTTCTTTTTTTGCCTGATCTATCGCAGCAGAAAAAGAATGAACAGCATCAACATCAATTAATGGACCCACATGATTTTCAGACAAAAGTGGATTTCCAATTTTTAATTGCTCGTAAGCATTGGTCAATGCAATTTTAACATCATTGTAAATAGCACTATGAACAATCAACCTTCTTGTAGTAGTGCAGCGCTGCCCGCAGGTTCCAACAGCACCAAAAACAACAGCAGGAATTACAAGTTTGAGATCAGCGTTTTGCGAAATAATAATGGCATTATTACCTCCAAGTTCCAGTAAACTTTTACCCAACCTTTGCGCAACTGTAGACGCAACAGATTTTCCCATAGCAGTGGAACCTGTTGCCGAAACAAGGGCAACCCTTTCATCAGCAGCCATGGCTTTACCAATTTGAGCATCTCCAACAATCAAACAAGAAACACCTTCTGGAATATGATTCTCTGCAAATACAGCAGCAATAATTTGCTGACAAGCAATTGCTGTTAGAGGCGTTTTTTCGGAAGGTTTCCAAACACATGTGTTGCCGCATACCCATGCTATCATGGCATTCCAGGACCAAACAGCTACTGGAAAATTAAAGGCAGAAATAATACCTACCACACCAATTGGATGGTACTGCTCATACATCCGGTGCAGGGGGCGTTCGGAGTGCATTGTTAAACCGTACAATTGTCTAGAAAGGCCTACCGCAAAATCGCATATGTCAATCATTTCCTGAACCTCTCCTAATCCTTCTTGCAAACTTTTACCCATCTCATAAGAAACGAGCTTACCTAGTGCATCTTTATGCAAACGAAGGCGATCACCTATTTGTCTAATAATTTCACCACGCTTGGGAGCTGGTAAATTTCGCCACACTAAAAATGCCTGATGAGCAGTGTCAACAACCTTGTCATAATCTTGTGCGCCACCTAGGTGAACTGTACCAATTACATGGCCATCTACAGGAGATTTTGACTCGAGCAAAGCGCCTTTGCCATGCCAATTATTTATACCTGTAGATATACCTTGGTTTAATGGTTGAATACCTAGCTGCTGCAACACACTGCTTATCATGATCTATTTTTTTATCTGTGAACTAAACGTACTTTCAAAAATTTTATCTGCATTACCCGCTTCAAACCCTTCACGAAAATGTTCGCGCTTTAATAATTTGGGATCTAGTTGCGCAAACTCCGGAAGTATCCTTCGCTCCGCAAATTCTACATAACTTCCTGCAATGGGCAAAGTTCTTCCATCATTAAAAGGGGCATCAATTATTTGAGCCACTGTGGAACTTTGACAAAGAAGCCCATCCGGACTAATTTTAATTTTTCCGCCCGAATCATTTAAAATAATGCCAATGCCTTCTAAAAATTCATTGAAAGCAGCACAGGTATTATACCCTTCTGGAAGGTGATGTAAACTAATGGTGTAATGATTCAAATAATACCTATTATAAATTACCCAAGAAGCATACTCTGATTCATTAAGGAGCACTTGATAATCTTCGATGGTTGGTAATCTCCACAATCCTTTGTGTAAAAAATCACCAACAGCAATAGGGTCATCCAAATTTAAATCATTGATAGGATCATATGCAACTTCATTGGTGTAGGAATGAATAATCGCTTGCGCCTGTTCACTCAACTCACGAACCCTAAGCTCACTAATAAAAATACGCGGTAAATTAGGCGTTGGAGGCGCATACCAGTAGGCATCTAATTTTTTAGATTCAAAATATAAGGGCTCCCTTTTGGTATAACCATAGTGAAGAAATATTTTTTCTAGCGATTGAATACCCAGTTGCGGCACACCGAGTGTTCTAAAAGCAATATGATCATTGGCAATATCATCGGCTTTACCAATAATACCCTTTGCAATCATAGCATTAATAATTTTTTTCACATCCGGTACGCGGTCACTGTACTTATCCATGAGTGCGTCCATGACAATTTGAATTCCCTGAATCTTATTCATGTGGTTAAAATTATCCTTTAAATAATTGTCCATTCTTTGTTTCCATAAAGGTATTAAAATCAATCTCTTCCTGTTTAATAAATCCTTTTTGGGGCAACTTTTTATCGGCTACCATTTCAACCACAGCAGCTATTGATGCGGCTGTAGTCCATGAAATGGCTCTCCACTTTTTCCCGTTGATGTCGATGGGATGGAATGAACGGTAGTATTCTTCTCTAGCAAGAGCATCACCTTTCCATCCTTCAACAACAGCATACACCAGTACTACATCATCTGCTACTGGAGGTTTGGCCTCCGTTAAAATGGTTTCTACCAGTTCACGCTTTTCTTTTAAAATTAATTCATACAAAAGAAAACGCATGAGCTGCGCATGTCCCGGGTATCGGATGGTTTTATAATTTAAGGTATCTACTTTTCCTTCGTAGGTGCGGCACATGGTACCCAAACCACCCGAGGTAGTAAAGGCCTCATAATCCCTTCCTTCAATATTGATACTTTCGATTCCATCCAGTGAAGGAACCATTTTTCTAACCCTGTTATGAATCACTTCAGCATCGTTAATATACTCATTGATTACACCGGCCGGCGACCATGTAAAAGAATAAGCCAGCAGTCCATTGGGATAACGTGGTAATGCACCCACTCTAAGTTCAATGTCGCGAAGTTTAGTAAAGCGATTAGAGAGGTTAGCGCCTATAATTCCAATTAATCCGGGAGCCAGACCACACTGCGGCGCCATCACTGCTTTTGCAGTTTCTGACAATTGCATGATCATATCCGTTGTAGGAACATCTTCGGTTAAGTCAAAGTAATGAACGCCATGTGCATGTGCAATAAGGGCAATTGAAAGATTTAAATTATAGGGCATACATGACACAACAGCATCAAATTTGGGAATGGTTTTTTCCAAAAGTGCCTGATCATGAATATCCCCTTGTATACAGTCAAATCCAATAGGATCCGCGGGGATATTTTTATCAAATCCAGTAACATCAAAACGCTGTTTCAGCAAAATACCTACAAGTGTGCCCACTTTTCCGATTCCAAAAACGAGTACTGTTTTCATTTTTAAAAATTATCTGGTAGTGATAAGAATGGTGTTTTACCATCTGTAAAAATTAATTTCGAATTGTTACTATTTGATAGCGCACGGAAAGCTTCAATTTGTCTTAATTTTAAAATGGTAGGTGTTAGTGTTTTATTGATAGTGTCATTTGCCATTTTTACTGCACTTGCTTCAATTTTCATAGCATTTGCCTTACCTAACGCATCAATCTCTATTATTGATTTTCTACCTTCTGCTTGAATAATTGATGCGTTTTTTTCTCCTTCTGCTTGTATGCGTGCAATTTCTTTTTTTCCTTCAGCTTCAATAATTTTTCTTTCAGCATCTCTTTTCTCTCTTTCTTTTACAAACTCCATTCTTTGCGCTTCTTGCTCTGCTTGCAGTTTTTCTTCAATAGTTCTTGCTAGTCCACTAGGTAAATTAATGCTTTTCATTAGAACATTATCAATAATAAAACCTTTAGGCTCAAGAATATCTGTCATTTGTTTACGAATAGCCTGTTCAATTTGCCCTCTTTCTCCGCTGTGCATATCCTTTGCCAAAAACTTTGCAGTAACATCTGCAGCTGCTGATCTAAAAACGGGTAAGATTACTTCAGTCTCGTAATTGAGTCCAATATTTTGAATAATTTTTGGTGCTGCCTCTGGTTTCATTCGGTACAATATTGAAATCTCAGATCTAATGGTTAAGCCTTCTTTTGATGGCAAATCAGGCTTTACTTCAATATTTACCGTTCTTGTTGGGACTTTAATTATTGCTGTTGTTAAAAAATTATATCCCTTTGGACCCTGTTGAACATACTCGGGATCTATTTTTCCCAATCTTCTTTTAACACCTACTTCACCCTGACGAATAATGGTACATGATGACGATGTAAGACATAGCATTGCTAATAAATAAATTGATGATTTCATAGTTCAAAGTTTAGTTTTAGATTGAATTCAAATTTCAACTATATCTAAACGATTCATTCATCAACTTGTTGATTTTAACTTGCCAATAAGCTTTAATTAACGCACTATTAACAGCAAAAGTATTTACTATTTTTCTTACTTAATATTTTAAATTAAATTGAAAACATAAATCTATTTTTAATAGCTATCACTCGCAGCATTAGGTTGCTTTTTTTCATTAGCAAATGCTCTTTTTGTGAGCCCAGTTAATCCATATTTTAATACAATTGGGATTAGTATAGGAATTAACCTACCGATAGTTGTATCATATAACGATACCAAAAATGATATCACAAATAAAATAGGCACAACGAGCGTAAAGTAAAAACCAAGTAATTTTCTTTCTTTGGAAATTTCGTGTGTCAGTATTTGGTGTTTGGGATTGCTTACATAAAACCACAAGATTGCATTCATAAGAGCTGTCAGGCAAATATTAGCAACATATATTCCATACGGTAAATGCAAATGCGTTTCTGACGCATATTCGCCGAGTAAACCAGAAGTGAATGGCAATAATACCACAGAGAAAAGGAACATTAGATTTAACCATATCAGTCTACTCGTATATTTTTCTACATAGCCAAAAATTCTGTGGTGCACTGACCAGTAATAACCAACAATACAAAAGCTTATTAAAAACCCTAAGAGTAATAATCCCATATGAGCTAATCTACCCCATAATAATGCATCTGTGGGGTGCTCTACTACAGGTACTTTAAATTCAATAACAAGAAGGGTGATTGCAATTGCAAATACGCCGTCCGTAAAAAACGAAATACGGTCTAACTGAAAGTGATTTTTGTTCGCACTATGTCCTGCCTGAGCCATAACTATTTAATTTTTAATTGTTGTTGTATGTTCTTAAGTGTTGTTTGTTTTCTAGGATTTCTTAATTTTTGAGATGTTGGGGTAAAATAAGTATGCCCTTTCAAAAATTTTTCTTGAAGTAGTAACCACTCTTTTGTTGTAAGCTTTTTAGATAGCTCTATTTCCTTTAATAAATTGTTACTATTGATGGCGTAGTCATCTCTTCCTAAATAATCCAAATCGGCATCACACAAAATTTGTTCAAATTGATTTTTTGGAGACTGAGGGATTTTTGTTGCTAAAATCATTCCGGCAATCAAACTGATTTTTGATTTAGGGAATTTCATTTCTGTTAAAATAGACGTGGCATACTCCACACCCCTAGCTTCATGCCTGTTAGGCTCCCATATATAACCAACGTCATGTAACCAAGCCGCTAGTTTAATATCCTGAATAACCGACTTGTCAACTTTTTCCTTTTTTGCAATTCGCTCCGCCTGCTTAACTACATCCCTAATATGATCAATGGTATGATAGGTATAATGTTTGGGTAAATTTTCTAATAAAAACTCTTCTATTTTTTTATTAGCAAGTTCATATTGAAACTCAGGTCGATTGTATAAAATTTCTTTAATATCTATCGGCTTTACTTTACCCTTTACCTTAACTGGATTTAATTTCTTGGATTTGAATGATTTTAGATGTTTCACTTTTTTCCAAACAGCATCAGATACAATAATTTCATCGGAAGCAGCAACCGAACATAACCGAGATGCCAAATTAACGGAATCCCCAATTACGGTAAAGTTCATTTGCTGTTTAGATCCAATATTGCCACTAATTACCTTACCTCTATTAATCCCAATACCAATTTTGATCGGCTGCTTTAAATTGATGATTCTATCCTGGTTAAACTGAATCAATTTTTCTTGCATTTCAATAGCTGTGAGCACTGCATTTTCAGTATCCTGCGGGGTCGCATTAGGGGCTCCATAAATAACCATTAATGCGTCTCCAATTATTTTATCGAGGGTACCATTATATTTGAAAATTATTTCAATCATTAAATTGAAATAATCATTTAAGGTTTCAACCACTTCGTTGGGCGCCATGGTTTCCGACATTGACGTAAAGCCCCTTATATCAGAAAATAAAATAGTAGCTTCTTGTTCTTGACCTCCTAAATTTAGCATGTCGTCATTTTCTAACAACTGATCTACAATTTGTTTAGAAACATACTTTTTAAAGGTCGATTTTAATTTATCAATATTAGATAAATCTTCCATTGCAACCACCGAACCAATAGGCTCGTTTAAATCATTCATTAATGGAGAAACCGAAATATTGACTGTGGTTGATTTGCCATTACATTCCAGTAAAACTTGGCTTTCGGAAAGTGTAACAGACTCAAGTTCGCACTTCGTAATGAGTTGCGTAACTGTCTCGTTAGACTCAAAAACATATTCGTAGTGATTTCCTAAAACATGCTCCTTTTCGATATTGATAATTGATATGGCTGCTCTATTAATATGGTTAATTTCACCCATTAAATTGGTCGTAAAAACACCCGTAACAATAGATTGCATCACATTGTCATTAAATGTTTTAGCCTCTTTAATGTTTTCAATTAATTTAATGTTATTATATGCAACACTTGCCTGTGTAGCAATTGCAGAGAGCATATTGGCATCAGCCTCGTGAAAAGGAGAAAGTCCCTTACGAGACTCTTTATCAAATAACACAATGACGCCAACTAAGTTTTTTTTCTCTAATAATGGAGCAATTAGCGCAAACTTGCACAAGGTTTTTGACAAAAACGAATCTTGCTCAATTTCAAGATTAAGGGCTTTTCTAGTTGTATTAATATCATTAATAAACCCTTTCCGCTTATTAAAAATGAGGCCTTTTAAAACACTTATGTCAATATTAAAATCGGCGCCAATATGTAAAACGTCGGAGTTATCGTCTTCAATTAAAATTAATCCTGAACTGGCATTTAAAACCGCACAGGATTTAACCAAAATTTCTTGTAATAAAACAGAAATTTGATCAAATGAATTTAATTCATTTGTGATATCCAATAAAGTCTCTAATTCTAGATACTTTAACTGTAAATCATTGATATTGAATTCCGACGACATTACAACTCGCTAACTGCAACTTCTTCTGAATCAAATACAGACGAATATTTAGTTAAACCCATTATTGTAAAAGTTTTAGATACAATGGGCGCTAAATTGTAGTACCCAATTTTGCCATTTACTTCTTGTAATTTTTCGATAATTTCTATCAATATAGAAACACCAATACTATTTACAATTTTTGTACCAGCCATATTAATCAAAAACTTTGTTTGTCCTTGTGCCATTTTCTCGTAAACAACAGCAGAAACCGCTTCGCCACCCACATTGTTCAAATAACCATTGGTTTCTATTATAACAATTGAATTATTGTCTTTTACGCTTGTAATAAAGTCGCTCATAAATTTATTTTAGTGTTTTATATTTTTTTTCATTGTCACAGTTGTGCCTTCATTGGTTGATTCAAACTCAACAGAATCCATTAATTCTTGAATGAGCTGTAATCCCCATCCCCGTTTTCTTTCGTCTTTTCCTATTTTATTTTCAATTTTAGGAATTTCAACTTTGGTTTTATCAAAACCAATTCCTTGGTCAATTACTTTAATAATTAAAGAATCATCTTCAATTAAAAAATTAATAAAAACATTATTTTCTGCCTTTGAGTGTTCAAAAGCATTGATACATGCTTCGATGAGCGCCATACTAATTTCAGCACCTTGATCTTCGGTAAGATCCATATGCCTTGAAATCACTTCGGCGGTTTGCGTTGCAATCAATTCCATATTTGGAAGAATAGGCAACCTTAGTTCTACAGAGGGCTTTTTCATTTATTGTTATTTAATGGTTATTTATGTTTAATTACTACTAATGTAATATCATCCGGATTATGATTACCAGACAACCAACTATCTGCTTCTACCATCAATTGATCAATAACTTCCTGGGCGCTTAAATTACCATAGGTTGCAATTAGATCTTCTAATTTTTGATAGTCAAATAATTCTCCTGCTAAGTTAGGAGCTTCTGGTAAACCATCCGAAATAATTACCAAAATATCTCCAGCATTAAAAGTTGTAGTTATTTCATCAAAATAGGCATCGTTAAAGCTACCCAGTGGAACACCAGAAATTTGAATTTCCTCGGTTGTATTCGTAGCCGCCCTATAAATGTAATAAGGAGGCATACCGGCAGAACTTAGCGTTAGTTGATTGTTTTTTAGGTGTGCAATGTTTAAACTCATTCTTAAGATCCCCAAATCCACTTTTTTAACCACACGGTTAAGTTCATGGAGCATATCGTTAGGGCTCAATTGAGGAAGTCCAATAATACCAGCCTTGGTAATGGACACCAACATACCAGAAGGTGTACCGTGGCCAGTAGCATCACCACAGATAGCATATAGAGAGCCATCAGGTTGCTCAAAGAAATCGTAATAGTCGCCACCAACCTCAGTTGAAGTTCTTAAATAACCAGCGATATCCAAATTTGGAACAACAGGTAAGGCTTTAGGTAACAATCTGTTTTGTAGGTCTTTAGCAGCCGCCAACTCAGAGTTCTTACGCTCATTCTCTGCTTTTTGGAATGATTTTTTAGCCTGGTACTTACCAAATTGTAAGAAAGAAATAATTAGCAGTAGTAAATACAATCCATACGCCCAAATAGAACGGTACCATGGTGGACTTATCTTAAATTCTAAAAAGCCTTGTTCAGAAATTTCACCACTAGCATCTTTAGCCCTTACGTGGAACTTATAATTGCCTTCTTTTAAATTGGTGTATTCCTTTTTATAATCACTTACAAAATCGGACCAAGTTTTATCTTGACCTTCTAACCAATAGCTAAACGTGGTTTTAGATTCATTGCCAAAAACAGGATATGCTACTTCAAACAATAAATTATTATTACTAAATGGTAGCTTACCTAATTCCAGTGGCATTTTTTGACCGTTACAGTAAATAGCCCGGATTAGTGCTTTGTAATTCTGGTGTTTTTCTTTGATTGCTAATTCAGGAAAATACCGGTATAACTTTTCATCTTGAGAGCCTAACCACAGAACTTCATTATCACCATTGCCTTCCGCAAACAAACCAGGGCTTAATTCACTAATATCTACTTTATAAAATGGAAATTGCTTGAAACTAAATCCAGTTTTTAAATTAAAAGCTGTTTTAAAGACCCCTTTTTGAGTAACCATCCAACCGTTTTTAGAAGTAGGATTATAAGTATAAAACCAATAAGACTTATTCACAAAACTATCTATTGTAAAACCAGTGTAAATGGCTTTATTTTTTTCAAGATCAAGTTTGTAAAAATGATTCAATGAATCTGCAAATAAATGTATATCACCATTAAAAGTTTTTGCATTTAACCTACCTAAAGTAGTAAAACTTTTATCTATTGATAATTTAGTGTAAACACCTTGTCCTTCTATATTGTACACGTATTTGTACAACCCTTTACGTGTTTCTAGAACAATAGTACCCGGCACAACTTCCAAAACATTGCTACATCGAATAGTATCTTTATTTTCCAAAACAAGCTGCTTCCAATTTCCATTTTTATACTGATGCGCCAATAACCCTACTGCAGAATTGGATGAAAATATAATGCTTGGGTTTAATTGGGATCGAATGGTATTGTTAGAGCGGTAAATAGGACTTAGCACTTTTGTTACTCGATTTTTTGTTGTTTTGATAGTAAAATTATTTGTAGTAATAATTTGGTCATCAAATTGTAACACATCATCTCCCAATTCATTGATGCCATTTTTTTCAAAAGTTGACTGTTCATTAATATTTGTTTTAGGAACAAAGTCATACATATCTTTATTTGTTCTTACATAGAGCTTACCATCAATTCTTTGAATAGAGTTTACAAAACCTTGCAGTTTATTGATGGTAGAAAAATATGTCAAACTGGTATCAAAACTGACTCTAAAAATATTATCACTAGTTCCCCAAACATCCCCTGCACGATCTTGCAAAGTAGATGTGACATAATCGAAATCAAGACCATTTGAAGCATTAAGTATAGACTTTAACTTCAGTTGTTCGTCAATAAATAGCAAACCGCCTTTTGTTGTAGAAATAGGAATAATGCCGTTTCGTAACGTTTTACCGCCCGTATAGGATTCTTTGGTTATTAGTATTTTATCAAGCTCATCTGATTTTGCTTTTGCCAAAGTGCCATCTTTTTTCAAATACCAAATTCCATTGGTTCTCGAAATCAATAAATTATCTCCATTACTCAGATAGTACTGTTCATCTATTCTATTTTGTGCATAAACTTCTTTGGTTGATGGGATTAGTTTAAATGAACCATCTGTCAATTTAAATAAGCCTTCGTCCCAAATTCTTAAAAATGCTCCGCCATTGTTAATCTTAGCTGTATGTAATATGGAATTAAAGTGCTGGACATTTAATAGTTTTTTGTATTTATACAAATACACCGATTTTTCTGATTGAAAAATTACAGTATCATTAGTTATCCCAGCAGACCAAAGTGTAGAATTTACCTGATCTTTTTTGGGTAATTTATCGGATAGTGAATGAAAAATACTTTCCCCAAATTTATTTTTTTCTAAATAACCAAACTCCCCACCTATTATGGTATAAATGGTGTTTTTAGAATCCATAATTAAAGATCTTGTTAAGCCCATTTTAGGCAACCCATTTTTATCAAATACGCGCCTTATTTTTTGACCATCGTACACCAATATCCCATCATACGTATTACCAATATAAATCACCCCATCTGGATCTTGTAATATTGACCAATTACCTGAAATGGAATTCAAAAACGACCTACTATAATTGGTAACAAAAAAGTTGCCAGTTTCAATTTTATTGTTTTGAGCCTGAGCCAAAAAATTAATGAACAATAACAGATTACATGCGAATACGATCCTCAAAAATAGATTCTTCATTATATGATTTTGGTTTAATATGTTCAAGAGTCTTATCTTCTAAAAATAAGGCATTTTTAAAATGCACATAGTATTATATTATTAACTACAAGGTTTATACTATTTCATCTTGATGAGTGATAGCCTCCTATATGAAAAAATTACATAAAATATTAGATACCAATGTTTTATGATAGTGGCGAAGCCGGTCTTAAAATCAGCATATTTTTAATACCTCAGTTTTTTATCCGTTATATCTGATTTTGTAAAGCTTGCATCATATGCATTATAACCCATGTCTTTTGGATGAGGCCCAAAAAATTCAGAAAGCTTACCATTAATTGTAATAACCTTATCTGTTATTTCTGCAAAAGCGTAAATAGAATCTTTATAGGGTGCAGTGTACCTAATGTCAGGATAAAAATTGTCAAACTTCTTACTATATCTACCTGTTGTAATATACTTATCTCCAAGCCATTTATAGGATGAACTGTTGATTTGTATATAATGGATGCCATTAATTTCTTGGTTATGATCTATATGCGTATGACCATTGATACATGCTATTACTTTTTTAAAACCAGCGCTCTTGTTTGCTGCTTCAAAAATGTCTCTTATTTGTGAGCGATTAATGATTCCAGCCTCATCATCACCTAATGGCTGATGAACAAAAACCACAACAGGGAGGGATGTTTTTTGCAAATCGTCTTTTAACCACTCTTGTTGCTTTTCACCAATATAACGAGGGTAACCTTGTTTAAAATCTGGATCTTTTTCATTTCCGTCTAAAACAATAAAATGAAAATTTGCAGCATCAAAAGAATAGTAGGTACTAGTAAGACCATAAAAGTTTTTGACTACAGATAATTTGTCTGGCACATTAACAGCATCAAAATCATGGTTACCAATAACATGATATTTGATACCAGGGTAATTATTAAATAAATCAAAAAACTCCTTGTTGGCTTCTTTTGGTTGACAAAAATCGCCAAGCTGGATAATAAAATCAAGGTCTTTATTTTTTGCTGCATTTAAAAAAGAACGAAGCCTATACTCGCCATCATGCATCACATCATTATGAACATCCGTGATGATCCCAAATCTTACTTTTTTTGCAGGATTACTTAAAGCACTTTTTGCAGATACGCCAATAGGTAAGGCCACCACTGAAGTGCCGATGGTTAGATTTCGAATGAATTTTCTTCTTTCCATTTTTGCAATTTTTGGTAATTTAATAATAAATCGCCAATAGATACATGAACAAATAGTTATATTGCGTTAAGGTCAAAAGAGCATAAATTAAAGGCCAATAACTAACTTATGAGCGATTTAAAAGCCGGATTAATCATCAAAAGCACTGACGCGTTAATTGGCAGCATTTTTGAGGATACCACTATTTTAATTGTTAAACACGACAACGAAGGAACTACAGGATTTGTAACCAACAAGCCTCTACATAAGTCAATACATGAACTCATAGAATTCAACAACAGTAAACCATATCCACTAATGGATGGCGGCCCCGTTGATAAAGATCACCTCTTTGTGCTTCATAAACGCCCCGATCTTATTACTGAAGGTGAGCAAATGCACAGTGGTTTTTATTTAGGGGGAAATATGAAGGATGTAATTGAGGCCATTAACAACAATGGCCTCAATGAAAAAGATATTCAACTTTTTATTGGCTATTGCGGCTGGGACGAAGAAGGATTGGCAGCGGAAATTGAAGAGGGAAGTTGGGTAATTTTATAAACTTCTTAAAAAGCCCGAATAGCACGAACATTTGATGAACTACCCTTAACGCTTCTACTTTGAACACCATTATGAAAAGACTGGCTCCATGCGACAACGTGGAGGTTAACGTCGGTGTGCTCTGTAGAACTCCAAAAAAAGGTGGCTGGAAAACCGCCATTTGTATGTCCCTTAAAAGTAGCTTCTCTATTAGCGTATAATGTATTCAACTCATCTTTACTTGGTAAATACCAGTCGTTATATCCGCCTCCTTTATAGGCTCTTGCAATTCCTGCAGCATAGTTTGTATACATGTTTCCTTGACTCAAAATAATTGCATTCGTATTGGATAGTCCTGTACCCAATGCAGTACCTGTTGCATTTGTGAGCGTATTTAATCCATTATGCCACTGAATTCCTGTACTCTGGTCTGATGTTGCTACTATTAGCCCATGCGGGGTATTTGCATCATAACCTGGGTCGCCAGGTACTAAAACATAAAATATTTTTCCGCCTTGATATTCTGCACCTACAACTAATTTGGCGGTAGGTGTATTTTGTTCTTTTTCGCAACTGTCCAAAACAAAAAGTATTACAATAAAAATAATTGGTCGAATCAAAAAATGTTTCATCAGTTGGAATTAAAGAATCGATAAATAATCAATCACAATATTATGAAGATTTTCTACATTTATACAAATAATAGAATGAAAAAAATCTCTACGCTTATTTGCTTATGCCTCTTTATAAGCCAGTTCAATGTTTTTGCGCAGCTGCCTACACCAAGCAGTGGCCGCATTGTTCGAGTTGAAAATTTTAGTTCAAAGTATGTACCTGCAAGAAATGTAGATGTTTGGTTACCCGACAACTATACACCTTCAAAAAAGTATGCAGTATTGTATATGCATGATGGGCAAATGCTTTTTGATAGTAGTATAACTTGGAATAAACAAGAGTGGGGTGTTGATGAAACAGTAACTAAACTAACGCAGCAACAAAAAATTAGGGAATGTATTGTGGTAGGTGTCTGGAATGGCGGAAAAAGTAGACATGCCGAATATTTTCCTCAAAAACCTTTTGAAGCTTTATCCAAAGAAAATCAGAAACTTGTTTACAATGCCTACCGGAGTGGTGGACAATCCATTTTTTCGGGACTCGCCATTTCTTCAGATAATTATTTGAAATTTTTGGTAGAGGAACTAAAGCCTTTTATTGATAAAACCTACAGCACCAAAACAGACGCATCAAATACATTTGTAGCAGGCAGTAGCATGGGTGGGTTAATTTCACTCTACGCCATATGTGAATATCCAACCATTTTTGGAGGAGCCGCATGCCTTTCTACACATTGGCCAGGACTATTGTCTATGGAAAACAATCCAGTACCAGCTGTGTTTTTTTCTTACTTAAAAAAACACTTGCCATCACCTGAGCAACATAAAATTTATTATGATCATGGCACCGAAACACTAGATTCTATGTATGCATCTTTACAAATACAAGTTGATGCAATCATGAAACAAAAGAAATACAGTAACAGAGAGTGGATAAGCCGCTCTTGGCCTGGGCAGGATCATTCCGAAAAATCTTGGAAAAGCAGGTTGGATGTTCCTGTTGCTTTTTTATTGAAGTGGTAATGATCTAAAATTTTGTGTCATTACTACAATGAAAGATATTTTATTAAAAATAGAAAATGAAAAATAAATTACTTGTTTTAATTAGCTGCATTCAATTTGTTGTATGTAAAGCAAATGTGAGAATACCAAATATTATTGGCTCACACATGGTCTTACAACAAAATTCGAATATTAAATTATGGGGATGGTCAGAACCAGCTGAAAAAATTTCAATTAAAGTTAGCTGGGATACAATAACCTATAAAATTATTGGAAGCAGGGACGCTACATGGATGACCAATATTAAAACACCTAAAGCGGGTGGCCCACATACCATCACCATTCAAGGAGAAAATACGATAAACTTGGAAGATGTTTTAATCGGGGAAGTTTGGCTGTGTGGTGGGCAAAGCAATATGGAATGGTCAGGTGATCAAGGGCTACAACAAAGCAAAATCGAAGCCCCAAATGCAACAAATAATAAATTGCGTTTTTTTTATGTTTCAAAATCAACATCCGCATCTAGACAAGAT
>JBIIZN010000016.1:0-20149 GCA_044346275.1 Sediminibacterium sp. | reverse complement strand
GGCGCTTTTTTACCAGGAATTTGCGCAGTTGTAATAATGATATCTGCTTTGGCTATAGACTCTGCAAGTCTTTGTTGTTGTCTTTGTTTAAATTCGTCGGATTGCTCTACTGCATAACCACCTGCTTTTGATGCATCGGCTGCGCCTTCTACTTCAATAAATTTAGCACCAAGGCTCATGACTTCTTCTTTCACCTGTGGTCTGGTATCTGATACTTCTACAACAGCACCAAGTCTTTTAGCCGTTGCAATGGCTTGAAGTCCAGCAACACCTGCACCAATAATAACCATCTTAGCCGGCGGGATACTACCAGCTGCTGTCATGAACATTGGGAAATATTTAGGAAACATGATAGCCGCTAACAAAACCGCTCTATAACCTGCAATGTTTGCTTGGCTACTTAAGACATCCATGCTTTGTGCACGTGTGGTACGCGGAATCATATCCATACTAAACAAGCTCGCTTTTTTATCGATGGCTTGCTTTACAAGATCTGTATTAAATAAAGGCTGAAATGTTCCAAGTACAACAGCACCAGGTTTTAGTTGTGCCATTTCGGCGCTAGAAAGAGGATTGATAGAAAGTACTAGATCTGCGGTTGACAATACAGAAGCACGGTCTTTTACAGTTACGTTTTTATCGGTGTAGGTTGCGTCGGATGCATAGGCTGCATTTCCTGCTCCAGTCTCAACTAATACCCTTACTTGCTTTGCTACCAAAACAGCTGCCTGCTCCGGTAATAACGATACACGTTTATCGTTGTTGGTTTCTTTAAGTATTCCAAGAATCATGGGCAAATTTACTTAATTAATGGATAGCCCTTTTATTAATTCTTCTTAAAAACGGATGGAAACCTGTTGTTTTTGAGCAAATTCCTTTCTAAAAAAAACAACGCCAATAAAAAATAGATCAATGCTTAGGGTAACCCTGGGGTGTGCGCTTATTTGAGCCCAGGCCTGCTCCATTTCGGCGCTCCAGTGGATGTCGTCAAAAACGAGGATGGAATTTTCATGGACCACTTCTAAAAGGGCATCAAAATAAGCAACGGTAGGCTTAAAAGCATGATTACCGTCTATAAAGGCAAAATCAATGCTTTTGTTTTGTACAAGCCATTTAGGTAGCTCTGTATCAAAATTCCCCTGGTGCAATATTATGTTTTTGAGACCTAATAGCTGATGGTTTTGACCAGCTATTTGCGCGACAGCAGTTGAACCCTCAAATGTGGTTACCGTGGCTGTTGGATTGGCTGATGCTAAATAAGCGGTGGTAATACCCAGTGAAGTGCCAAGTTCAATAATTTGCTTGGGCGCATAAAAATCAATCATTCTAAATAAAAGCTGACTGTATTTAGCAGGCTTTAACGACCCTTTGGCAACTGCACTTATTTTTCTGGTGTTGGTTTTTGCAAAGCGTGAACCTGCGCCAAAATCTTCAATTTCAATAGTATCATGATTAGACAACAAATCCTGTCTGATTTTTTCGATGGCATCAAATGCATAAAAATTTCGACGATCATTTAACACACGTGTAATAAATTCAAAAACAAATGGAGAATGCACGCCATGTCCTTTACCGTTAGCCGCTGTACATAAATAGCGAAAATATTTTAGTGCTAAAGTAAAGTGTCCATACATAAAAACAGAAGTGATATTTTATTTGCGAAGCCAAGTTTGAAAAGAAAAACCATATGCATGTTTTTCGTGCGGCGCGTGTGATACTTCATTTGATAAAGCAAAATCCGAACTATCTATTTCAGGAAAAAAAGTATCGCCATCAATAACCGCATCAACACGGGTCATGTATATCTTACTTGCCTGAGACATCGCCTGCGCATATATTTCGCCACCGCCTGCAATAAACACTTCTTTATAATCAGATTCTTTTGCAAAAAACAATGCGTCTGCTAAAGAATGTACCACAACAACACCCTCATGTGACCAATCTTTTTGTCTGGTAATAATAATATTGACCCTGCCGTTAAGGGGCTTTCCACCAAGGGATTCAAAGGTTTTACGCCCCATCACCACGGGCATGGCCCAGGTGGTTTGCTTAAAAAATTGAAGGTCTTTGGGCAAGTGCCACAACAACTGATTGTCTTTTCCAATGGCATTGTTAGTGCCGGCCGCAACAATTAAAGAAACAATCATAGGTGTTATTAAAAGTAAATAAAATTAAATAGCAACCGGCGCCTTGATAGCCGGATGGCACTGGTAATTTTCGATGGTAAAATCTGAAAAATCAAAACTAAAAATGTCTTTAACCGCAGGATTGATTTTTAAAGTAGGAAGTTCAAATGGCGTTCTAGTTAATTGAAGCTTTGCCTGCTCGATGTGATTGTTGTACAAATGCACGTCGCCAAAACTATGCACAAAATCGCCGGGTTCTAAATCACAAACCTGCGCAATCATCATTGTTAACAGTGCATAAGAAGCAATGTTAAAAGGAACCCCTAAAAATACATCGGCACTGCGCTGATATAACTGGCAACTTAATTTACCATCTGCCACATAAAATTGAAACAAGGTATGACAAGGCATAAGCGCCATTTTTGGAAGCTCTGCCACGTTCCATGCACTTACAATAAGTCGTCTACTATCAGGTGTTGTTTTTATTTGTTTAATGAGCTCTGTAATTTGATCTACTACTACCCCATCCGCTCCTTTCCAACTGCGCCACTGCTCACCATAAACAGGACCTAGCTCACCAGCTTCGTTGGCCCATTCGTCCCAAATAGAAACACTATTGTCTTTTAAATATTTGATATTGGTATCGCCTTTTAAAAACCACAACAGCTCATAAAAAATACTTTTTACGTGCAGCTTTTTTGTGGTCACCATCGGAAAACCTTTTTGCAAATCAAAGCGCATTTGATAACCAAAACAGCTCTTGGTTCCAGTACCTGTTCGATCCGTTTTTTCGGTACCGTTATCTAAAATATGTTGAAGTAAATCTAAGTACTGTTGCATGGCTGCAAATTACGCCATCAAGTGCGATGTTTAGAGCCAAAAGAGATTTTGGGGAGAATCTGTGAATTAGAGTCAAAAGCATCTACACCGCAGTGTTTACTGGGACTTACGCCTTGCCAACTCGCGCTTTAATTGCAATAATTCACGACCGGTTTGGCCACTTACACTGGTATTTTCTTGTGCCCTTCGCATGAGGTAAGGAATCACATCTTGTATAGGACCAAAAGGAAGATACTTACTTACATTAAAGCCTTCTTTGGCAAGATTAAAAGTAATGGTATCACTCATGCCATATAGCTGCGAAAAATGTACGTGCGGATGATTGTGCGGCAGCATCATTTCATCCAATAATCGAGCACCCAATAAATTGCTTTGCTCATTATGTGATGCAATAATCACAGCGGTAGAATGAATATGATCCATACAAAAGCGAACTGCTTCGTCATAGTCAGCGTCGGTGGCTTCTTTGGATATTTGAATCGGCGACTGTTTGTTTTTTTCGAGGGCTACTGCACGCTCTTTTTCCATGTATGCACCGCGCACTAATTTTAATCCTAAAACAAAACCCTGCGCCTCTGCAATTTGATGAGAGATGCGTAAAAAATGTAAACGGTCGTGACGGTATAATTGAATGGTATTAAATACCACGGCTTTTTGTTTGTTAAACTCCGCCATCATTTCCATCGTTAACCTGTCGATAGGATCTTGAATCCAACTTTCTTCTGCGTCAACAAGTACACCCACATTTTTTTCGGCGGCTGCTTCACAAATCGCGTACATACGCTCTCTCACTCGGTCCCAGGCCGCTTGTTCCATTTCATTGTCATGAATACCACTACGTAAACGGGGCGCTTCATGAAGTGTTTGCAACAGCTCATGACTTGCAAGACCTGTTACTTTGATACTAATAAATGGAATATTTTTTTGTGATGCTGCATGATTGATCACGTCAATAAAAACCTGCGTTGCATGATCAAAACTTTCTTCACCTTCTTTTCCTTCTACACCATAATCCAATATAACATCAACATTATGTTCTGCAAGCATTTGGGCTACCGGAATGGTCTCTGCTAGCGTTTCACCACCCACAAATTGCTTGAATATGGTGTTTCTGATAATGCCTTTAATGGGAAGTCCTGCTTTTAAAAGCACAGGTACTAATCTTGTACCTAATTGAACAAGTTTTGGGTAACCCATAAAACCAAATAAAAGCTTTGCACTTTTTAAAGCCTTGGTAGACTTGTAGGCAAATGCATTTTGGGTATTCTCAAATGAAATATTCATCGCTAACAATTGTTCGTGACCGCGAATATCGGAACAGGTTGCAATATAAAAAAGAATTTATAGCAGGTGTCTTAAAAAGAACCCCAAGCCGTTTTATATAGCCTGATGATTAAATGGCTGTAACACCATTTCACTCACCACGCCTGATCTAGGCTGCTGGCATAAAAACCAGATAGCCCTGGCGGCTTCCTCTGCCACAATCATTTTGTCTTTTTGAACCCTCAAATCGATAGTATCCCAAAAAGGGCTGTCCACCCCACCCAAAAAGAGGTTGGTGATTCTGATTTCGGTGCGTTTTACTTCTTCTCGAATGCTTTGCATCATTCCAACAATACCATATTTACTGGCACTATACGCAGCCGCTCCTGCCATTGGGACTTTACCCAAAACACCCGGAATATTAATAATAAGGCCTTTTTTAGCTTCTTTCATAGCAGGCATGACGGCTTTAACAGCGTTAAAACTGCCCACTAAATTAATTTGAAGGGAATCCATAAAGTCTTGATGGGAAAGTGTTTCTAGGGGCTTAATAATACCAACGCCCACAGCATTGATAAGGATATCCACCCCACCACCAGCTACCACTTGAGCTACCGCAGCATCAACAGCTGCAGCATCTGTAATGTCTACTGTAAAATACTGACCTGCTGGAACCGATAAGCGCGATGCAACTTCCTCTAACTTTTGAGTATTTCGAGCCAACAAAAACACGGTAGCACCGCCGCCAATTAATAATTCGGCTACTTTGGCGCCAATGCCGCCTGTTGCACCAAATAAGAGTACGCGTTTACCTTTTATCGTTTCCATGACTTTGTTTTTAGTATAACAAGACATGGCGAGTTTTGTTTGCCTATCAATAAAATAAGGACCGTATTAAATAATTAAAGAAATTTGGGCATGGAAATTTTAAAAATAGAGGTTTATAAATATTCTATACCGATGGTGCCGTTTACCATTGCAACGGGTACCATGCATTTTGCGCAAAACATACTTATTCGCATACATACAAACACAGGGCATATTGGCGTAGGCGAATGTTCTGCCTTTCCCATGATTGTGGGAGAAACGCAGGCGACTTGTTATGAAATGGCAAAAGATTTTGCAGCCATTTGGAAACATAAAAATGCACTTGACATAGATGCGAGACTTGCAGAACTTGATTTATTTACGGCACGCAACTATACCGCCAAAAGCGCTTTTGATATGGCATTGTATGATTTAGCTGCTAAACATGCAGGGCTTCCTTTGTACAAGTATTTAGGCGGAAGTATAAAAGATATTGAAAGTGATTTAACCATTGGAATAGACACGCCACAAAACATGGCGGAGACCGCTGCAAAATTTGTTACTGATGGCGTGCGTATGATAAAAGTAAAACTAGGTAAAGATCCAGCAACCGATATTGAGCGTATTCAAAAAATTAGAGAAGCTATAGGGTCAAATATTATACTGCGCATTGATGCCAATCAGGGCTGGTCTTATGATGATGCCGTTACTGCACTTAACGGACTTGGCGCATATGATATTCAGTTTTGCGAACAACCCATGCGCAGTTTTAATGACCATTTATTGCCTCAGCTTTGTGCCATTTCGCCCATTGCAATTATGGCCGACGAAAGTGTTTATACCCACCATGACGCAGAGAGAATGATTGAAAATAAAGCATGCACTTATATCAATATTAAACTAGCCAAAAGTGGTGGTATCAAAGAAGCACTTGCTATTAACAAAGTGGCAGAAGCGGCAGGTATCCCTTGTATGCTTGGTGGCATGTTAGAAAGTAGACTAGCCCTGAGTGCAAAAGTTCACCTTGCCATGAGCCTTAATAATATTAAGTTTTACGATTTAGACACTTGTTTACTAGGGCATAAATTAGATCCTGTTGCTGGTGGGGCAGTTTACAAAGGCATGCATCTCGAACTAAGTGATGCACCTGGTATTGGCGCCGATGTAGACCCTGTTTTTTTACAAACTCTGGAGCAGGTTGTTATCTAGTTTGATCCGCCTGAACAAATTACGGAGTGGCTTTGTTACCTTTGACATAAATACAATCTACTATGGAAGCAAAAAAAGCGAGTGAGAGTTTTATTGTAATGAATGAACTGGTTCTTCCAAACGACACCAATACTTTTGGTAATTTAATGGGAGGACGACTTATGTATTGGATGGATATTGCATCCGGTATGGCCGCAGGTAAACATTGCAACCTACCTAGCATGACCGCCTCTGTAGATAATTTAAGTTTTAAAAATCCCATTAAGCTCGGCAACATTGTGCATATAGAAGCGCATGTGTGTAGAGCGTTTACCACTTCTATGGAAATTTATGTAAAAGTGTGGGGAGAAGATCTACAAAAGCAAGAGAAATACGAAAGCAACGAAGCCTATTTTACATTTGTAGCACTAGATCCTAATAACAGACCTACTGCGGTTCCGCAATTAATTCCTGAAACTGATTTTGAAAAAAGATTGTTTGATGGAGCCCTTAGACGCAGACAACTTCGTTTGATTCTTGCAGGAAAAATGAAGCCAGATGATGCCAATGAATTAAGGGCGCTTTTTATAAAAGAGTAATTAGTTGATGATGCTGCTTTCAGTTGCTGCGCTTACTTTCCTACTTGCGCCAGTAAATGGTGTCTACCCTTTAGCATATAATCTTTACTTTGCTCAATAGCATCCATCACTTGAGAAAGGATTTCCTCTAAAGGAGCCGTGTAGTCAATCACCATAGGTTCTTTAAAACGAACCGATAAAATGGTTCCCTGCTTTTTAAAGTTGAGGCCCTTTTTATCAAATGCTCTCCAAAAACCATTGATCACAACAGGGATCACAACGGGTTGATTATTTTTAATGATATGCGCCGTACCTTTTCTGCCTGGGGCAAAAGGTTTTGTTGTTCCTTGCGGAAATGTAATCACCCAGCTATGATGCAAAGCCTCATCAATTTTTTGAGTATCGGCACTGTCTCTCTCTCTAGATACATCTTTACCTTCGGCACGCCATGTTCTTTTAACGGTAAGTGTTCCACAAAGTTTGAATAATTTTGTGAGCCAATTGGCATTCATCGTTTCTGCTGCAGCCACAATGTATAAATTGGTAAAGGGATTGAGCAAATAAAATGGAAGCCCTAGACGGTTGTGCTTTCTCCATTTAACGGCACAAAAAATATGAACGAAAGCTATCACATCTGCAAAATAAGTTTGATGATTGCTTACAAATAAAACATTCTTCTTAGGTAGGTTAAATAAATTTTCGGTGCCTTCAATTTTTACTTTATTTATCAGCGCCAACCCAGGATATGTAATAAACCCAACCACCGCATATAGCACCGTACGAATTACCCGAATATGTCTAAATCGATCAATTAATTTCATAACAACACATTAAACATGTGATGCAAAATAAGGAATGTAAACAAATTGTTATGCTTTTGTTTAAAATTATAACAGTTTAAGTTAAATTATAAGGCAGTAAACCTATTTTTGTGTATAAATAAAAGCAGTATGCAACTTGATACCGTAATATTTGATATTGATGGACTACTTGTAGATAGTGAGCCACTTTGGAATCATGCAGCTGCCGAAGTATTCAAGCAGTATGGTGTTAACTTAACAGATGAACAATACAATTCAACAACAGGACTGCGCACCAAAGAATTTGTACAATGGTGGTTTAACTACTTTAATATTGGTGACACCGAATTAAAAGTGGTAGAAAAAAAGATTGTTGATTTAGTGCTACAAAAAATTGAATCTACTGGAAATATAATGCCAGGTGTTCCTTACATTTTTGATTTTTTTCAAAAAAGAAATTTTAAAATTGGACTAGCTACATCGTCTCCACCAGAACTTATTGAACTGGTTGTAAAAATGACAGGCATTGGACCATACGTTAAGGCCGCTGCTTCTGCAGAAGACTTGCCTTATGGAAAACCCCACCCACAAGTTTATTTAAATTGCGCGAACATGCTCGGCTCCCACCCAACGCACTGTCTTTGCTTCGAAGACTCCTTTAATGGACTCGTAGCCGCAAAAGCAGCGCGCATGAAATGTGTAATTGTGCCGCATGTGACCCAGCAAAAAGACGAACGTTTTGGTGCTGCGGATTTAAAAATTTCTTCTCTCCAAAATTTTGGTGAGCTTCATTTAAATTTAGTGAGCTAGATGTTGCGCAGGATCTTTTTGATTTTTGCGCGCGTCCGCGCGCAACGCTTTGATATTTATGCGCACTGATTAATATTGTGCGCACAAAAAATTTTATCCAACAAAAATGCCCCGCTACGCGGGGCATTTTTGTATTTCATTTAAATTTTTCTCGAACCTTATTTTTTTAAGTGAGGATGCGGTGCAGTTGTTGCTCCGGTTCCTGCTTCGGTAGTTCCAAATAGGGTAACAATAAGTTCGTTACCTACGGCGCCAGCATTATAAATAAAACGGCTTTCAGAAACACCTTGCTTTTCTGTTAAATATTTAACCACTGCGTTAACGCGGTCCCAACTTAATTGTTGAGCTGATTTTGACGTGTGTCCATAACCGGATACGCGAATATTGCAGTTTGGATTTGCATTTATTTTAGCTGCAACAGCAGCTAGTGTTTCAATAGCTTCATTAGAAAGTTTGGCTTTGTTTTTATCAAAAACGATGGTAGACAATTCGCCTATATCGCAAAGTGATCCGCCATTTGTTTTAAAGTTATTCACCATTTCTTTTACTTCTTTGCAACAAGCTGGCTCTGGGCAAGTACCTACGCCATCGTTGTTAACAGGGAAGCAAGATTGAAGGGTAATAAGCTCTTTGTCTTTGTAATCTGGAACACCATCACCATCTGTATCTTTTGCACGACCGTGTGCATCAACTGCAACACCCGCTGGTGTGTTTGGCTCTAGGTCAAACTGATCTGTAACGCCATCATTGTCTACATCAGGTAATTTAACCTTTGGTAGTTTCATGTGCTTAGGCGCGTTGATTTCCTGATATAAATAATTGTTAGGGTTAAGCCACCAAAGCGGTGCTACTTTTTTAGAACGGTCGCCTAGGTTAATATTAATTCTAGCGCTTGTTTGTCCAATAAAATCATTGCTATTACCCGCTTTTACTGCATCTAGATAGTCATATCCTGAAGCAGAAAAAGTAAAGCGTTGTTCTAGCCCTACGCTGATAACATCACTTAGTTTAAATGATATACCACCACCTGCACTAAAGCTATTATAGATAGCATATGATTGTCTATCATTAATGGTAACGCCTAATCCAGTGTTTAACAAACCTTCTTCAATGTCAGGAAGACCAGCACCATAAAAAACACGATAGTCACCTGCCTGCGTTTTTTTGTGCATCACCCTAGAACCTGTAAGGCTGTAACCCGCTAATACATAAACATTTGTTTTTGGATTGGCTCTGTAATAGCTAAGCGGATTAAGCGATGCAATAACATCGAAGCCTAATTGACGTGTTCTAGTTTTAAATGGTACTCTATTTTGAGTAATTTGATACGCATTTGGCTCTCCTGAACTATTTAAATCGGCAATGCTTGCACGCAATGAAAAAGTGTGGTTTAGCGCTTTTCTTACAGATACGGATCCACCAAAACCTGCTTTAGATGCTACATCCGCAGACATGGTAGCTACACCTAATCCAAAACCTAATTCCCACTGACTGCGAGGCTTGGCCGGATAAGGAAATACGTTATTGATGAACTCATTGCGCTGTGGCTGGTTTTTAACTGCCACTTTTGAAGAGTCTCTCCAATCCCATCCAAAATCCGTTTGTGCGAAACCAACGGTACTAACTAGGAGTGCTAGTGCGCCCATTAAAACATTTTTCATGCTTGCCATAACTTATAGAATTAATTATAATACAAAATTAAACTAAATAACATAGATCCAAGAACTATCTATCCCTTATACATTGTTAAAAGTATAAATACTAGGAGAAATACGTCAATAAGAGGTATTGGACCGTCATTTCGGTGCTTTTAGTTCGTTAAATTCTGCCCAATCCTGTCTATATTGCAGCCCAATAAGCGATGGAATTAGCCAAAAAAGTAATATCAAAAGAATTAGCGCTGTTTGAGGTTCACTTCAGGGAAGCCGTTAAAAGCAGGGTTGCGCTCCTAGACCGCATTATGCAATACATTGTGCGCCGCAAAGGAAAACAACTGCGTCCTATGTTTGTGCTACTGAGTGCTAAATTAGGGGGTGATATTAATGATTCATCTTACCGCGCTGCCTCACTTGTTGAATTATTACATACGGCTACCCTTGTTCATGATGACGTGGTGGATGAAGCGAACGAACGCAGGGGCTTTTTTTCAATCAATGCATTATGGAAAAATAAAATTGCCGTTTTAGTAGGCGATTATTTACTATCAAAAGGTCTTTTACTTTCTCTGGATAACAAAGACCACCGCGTCCTTCAATTACTTTCTAATGCGGTAAGACTCATGAGTGAAGGCGAATTATTACAATTAGAAAAATCGCGCAAACTCAATTTAGACGAAAAAATATATTACGAAATCATTGGAGGTAAAACAGCGTCGCTACTTGCGTCCTCCTGTGCAGCAGGCGCTTCTACCACTTTTGAAAATGATGAAGCCATCGAAAAAATGCGTCTCTTTGGAGAAAAAGTGGGCATGGCTTTTCAAATTAAAGATGACTTATTTGATTATAGCAGTGAAGCCATTGGTAAACCAACGGGTAATGATATCAAAGAAAAGAAATTAACGCTGCCTCTTATTTATACGCTTAACAATTGTGATGCAGCGCTGCGTAAAAAAATAATCTACATCATCAAAAATCAAAATACCCAAAAAGATAAAGTTGATTTTGTACTCGACGCCGTTACAAATTTTGGTGGCATTACCTATGCAACAAATAAAATGTTTGCATACAGAGATGATGCCCTAGAAATACTCCACAGCTTCCCTCCTTCCGAAGTACGTGAAGCCTTAGAGGAATTAGTTAGGTATACAACCGATAGAAAATATTAATGGAAAAAAGGTGGACGATAGTAGCATCCGATGCAGTAAAAACGGAGGCCTTACAAGCCGCCCTGAATATCAACAAAACCATTTGTAGTATTTTGGTAGCAAGAGGCTTAGAAACTTTTGAAGCCTCTAAAAATTTTTACAGACCACAACTTTCGGACCTTCACGATCCTTGGCTGATGAAGGATATGGACAAGGCTGTTGCGCGCATTTTAACGGCGCGGGATAACAATCAAAGAATACTTGTGTTTGGCGATTACGATGTGGACGGAACCACCGCTGTTGCCAGTATGTATCAGTTTATATGTGGCATTCATAACAATACCGATTACTATATTCCGCACCGCTACAAAGAAGGATACGGCGTTTCAAAAATGGGCATCGATTACGCCAAAGAAACGGGTTGCTCATTAATTGTATCACTCGACTGTGGTATCAAATCCACAGATCTTATTGCGTATGCAAAAACACTAGGCATTGATTTTATTGTTTGTGACCACCACTTACCTGATGCTATATTACCACCAGCAGTTGCTATTTTAAATCCCAAACAATTAGATTGCCCCTATCCCTATAAAGAATTATGTGGCTGTGGTGTGGGTATAAAACTAATGATGGCGCTTGCACAAAAGCTTGAACTGCCTGCGTCTAGTTACCTCGAATACCTAGACCTAGCTGCTACTGCGATTGCTGCAGATATTGTACCCATTACTGGTGAAAATAGAATTTTAGCCTACTACGGACTTGAAAAAGTAAATCAAAATCCATGCCCAGGCATTAAAGCATTACTCCAACTTTCCAAGGTGGAGAAAAAAATGTTTTTAAATAATTTGGTATTTGTAATAGCACCGCGCATCAATGCAGCGGGGCGTATGGACGATGCAAAAAAAGCAGTGCAACTTTTTATTGAAAAAGATGCCACCAAAGCGCTTGAATTTGCACAAATGCTTCAGTCCGATAATTTGGATAGACGCGAAGCAGATAGCACCATTACAGAAGATGCACTTGCACAAATCATCAACGATCCATCGCATGCGGGCAAAAAAACAACATTTGTGTACCAAGAAACCTGGCATAAAGGAGTTGTTGGCATTGTGGCGAGTAGACTCATTGAAACTTATTATAGACCTACCATTGTATTAACAAGAAGTGGAGACATTGCGGCGGGCAGCGCACGCAGTGTGGTAGGGTTTAATTTATATGAAGCCATCCATGCTTGCCGTGAACATTTAATTGGCTATGGTGGACATTTTGCCGCCGCAGGTATGACCCTGCTTCCGGAGAACGTTCCCGCATTTGCGGCGGCGTTTGAAGCTGCTGTTTCGGCTCAAATTACAGACGATTTGCTCATTCCAGAAATTATTATAGACGCGCCTATTTCCTTTAAAGAAATCAACCAAGGGTTTTATAATATTTTATCTCAAATGGAACCTTTTGGACCTGAAAATATGAAGCCCGTGTTTATTGCAAGGGGCGTAAATAATACCGCTTACTCTAAAATTGTGAAGGAACAGCATATCCGTTTTGTATTACAACAAGACGGCATTACGCTAACAGGTATTGGATTTAAAATGGCTGATAAATTTGCATTACTACAAATGAATCAGCCATTAGATATTGTTTTTACACTCGACGAAAACGAATGGAATAATGAAAAAACCATTCAGCTCAAAATGATTGACCTTCGTTTAAGTGCTTAACCGCGCTTATTAAATTACGCTTATTTGTTTTGCAAAAGATCTACGCTTCTATTGATAAAGTTGGTTAGATCATTCCCTTTTAATAACCCTTGAGATAATAACGCTAGGTCTGCTAAATTGCGTATCTGACTTTTTTGTAGGTCTGCGTTACCTTCTTTTAATAAGGTTTGATAAATAGGGTGATTACCATTTACGGTTAAGGTTACTTCGTCTGGCATTTGCGCATAAAATGCAGTCATACCGCCACCTACGCCGGCCATATCTTTCATTCGGCGCATAAACTCTGGTCTGGTGGCTACCACAGGTGCACTATCAGCACTTAACCCTTTAACCTCGGTGGTAACGTGTAAATCTGCAATTTGTAAATTAAAGAGTTCTTTTAATTTATCGGCGTCTTCTTTGCTAAGTACCGATTCGTTAGACTCCTGCTTGTCAATTAAATTATCTACGATATCAGCATCAACTCTTACAAATGTTACATTCTCCCACTTCATTTCCATGTTGTTAATGAAAGCCGAGTCTACTAGGGTTTCCATTTTAACAACGGTATATCCTTTTTTAGTAGCCGCTTGTATGTAAGCGTCTTGCTGAACCGGATTGGTGGTATATAAAATAACTTGTTTGCCGTCTTTATTTTTTTGTGTAGCCTCCGTTAAAGTTTTATACTCTTCAAGTGTATGGAATTTACCATTGGTGTCTTCCATCACAATAAACTTACCCGCTTTGTCTAAAAACTTATCGTCGGTCATCATGCCGTACTTCACAAATAAGCCTAAGCTCTCCCATTTTTCTTCAAAAGCCGGGCGGTCTGCTTTAAATATTTCCTCTAATTTGTCGGCTACTTTTTTAGTGATGTGCGCATTAATTTTTTTAACGTTCGGATCGCCTTGTAAATAGCTTCTGCTCACGTTTAGCGGAATATCTGGGCTATCAATTACGCCATGTAATAACATCAAAAATTCTGGTACAATATCTTTTACCTCATCGGTAACAAATACTTGATTGCAGTATAATTGAATTTTATCTTTTTGAATTTCGTAGCTCTGCTTGATTTTAGGGAAGTATAAAACACCCGTTAAATTAAATGGATAATCTACATTGAGGTGAATCCAAAACAATGGTGTTTCGCCAAATGGATAGAGTTCTTTGTAAAACTTCTCGTACTCTTCTTTGCTTAAATCGCTTGGCTTTTTAACCCAAATAGGATCTGGATTGTTAATTGATTTTTCTTCAACAACTTCGTCTTTTTTCTCGCCTTCTTCTTTAACGCCTACTTCAGAAAAATAAATAGGAATTGGTAAGAATTTACAAAAACGGTCAAGGATTGCTTTTACGCGAGAGGCTTCTAAAAACTCTTTGCTTTCTTCACTAATGTGTAATACAATTTTAGTACCACGCTGTGCGTAGTCTACTTCGTATAATTCAAATTCTGGATTGCCATCACATCCCCAAAAAACACCTGAAGCGTCTTTAAAAGATTTAGAATAGAGTTCTACTTTATCACTCACCATAAAGGCGCTATAAAAGCCTAAACCAAAGTGACCAATAATATTGGCGTCTTTGTATTTATCCATAAACTCTTCGGCACCAGAAAAAGCCACTTGGTTGATGTACTTGTCCACTTCTTCTGATGTCATACCCACCCCTCTATCAATGATAGATAATGTTTTTTCTTTGGCATCTAGTACCACGTCTATACGAAGTTCGCCAAGGTCTCCTTTGGCTTCACCAATAGAAGACAATGTTTTAATTTTTTGAGAAGCGTCTACCGCATTACTCACTAACTCACGTAAAAAGATTTCGTGGTCACTGTACAAGAACTTTTTAATGATTGGAAAGATGTTTTCCGTTTGTACGCGTATTTGTCCTTTTTGCATAGTTCACTTATTTATATAGCATTTATACAAATAAAGTACCAAGGCCCTTTTTGGGGGTATTTTCTGACAGGATGACACAAAAATGGGTCAATTGCCCTGCACCATAATGTTATCGAGCCTAAAACTAGTGGTGAGCTTGCCAATAACCGCCGAGGGGTCGTTGCCCTCATACCTAAAAGCAATGGATACGCTCCCTTTAAATTTACTCATGTCCAGGTTATTGGAGAACTTCCATTGGGGTGCAAAGCCATTCGTACTTCCCTTGGCCATAATTGCTGGCAGCAGTGTCCATTTTGCCCTGGCCGGATTATTGCCGCCATCATAATTGGTAGACACCATCACCTGTAAAATCGCACCATTGTCAAAGCCGTCTTTGGTGTCAAAATGTAAGACTTCGTTGGCAGAATGATCGAGGTTAATGGGTGGTAAAATAAGCCAACTTATCACTGCGTTTTGCCTAGCCGCAAAAGCCGATATTTCTAGATAGTTATTAGCTGACGTTTTTTTAGTGGTAAAATATTTGCCGCCAATTTCGGCGATATTTTTATAGCCAGCAGCTTTGAAAGTGCTGTCGGTAATGGCATTTGAAAAGTCTTCGAAAAATAAAGTTTTAGGGCCCGTTACACTACAACGGAGTCCGGTTAATTGCAAATCGGAAGTGTCACGTATAACAAGTTGTTTTTGGGTTCTAAAAACGGTGTAAATACCGGTGGCTCTTCCATTACCTCTTGGGGTTAACGCATTTCCAAAAGAAGCAAAACCACTGGTGCGCAAATACAAATTTCCAATAGCGCAGGTGCGAAGCGTATGACTGGCTGGGAGTTGATTTACTAAATCGGAATAGGGCTTGCCCGTATCTGACACTACAAATTCTAACTGATCAATGGCTACTAAACATCCTTTTAAACTATCGACGAGTCCGGTTGGCGACACAGAAATGGGTGTCATTAATTTGCCGCCTGCTAGAAGGCTAATATAACGGTTCATGAGCGGCTGTGGGATGCCTAGTAAAAAGGGCGATGCCGGGTCGGACCTATCTACACCAATACCAATTTGTGTCATACCGGCATAATCAGAAAGCCAAAGTCCATTCAGTGCAACACCCACTTTTTGCCCTAGCGCATATTTCGTAAATAAGTTATAGCCGTCTAGTTTAATGGTAATGGCTGCTGTTGAATCTTGAATAATAATAGACTTATAAAAATTATCCGATTTGTCGTTGGCCGTTACCGTTCCCTCAATAACATAATCGGCACTAATTTTTTCATAGTTATTGGGGATATGCAGACGCAGTAATTCTTTGATAGACATATTGGCTTTTAAAGCAGGCCCTGTATAAAGTGGCGGCACATCCCAAACCTTATCGCAATTGCAACATATAATCCATAAAAAAAAGATACAAATCCAGCGGATAAAAATATTATTAAACCCAATATAAGATGCGTGCATAGACATATACGTACTTTAAAAAGTAAATGAAATGGTAGCAGAAAAATTAAACCCATAGCCTAAAAAATATTTAGGCGGAAATTTATTGACATTGAGCCTGGTAACATCAAAGCGGAGTTGCTCATACCCGCCTGCTAACACAGGGCCGCTTTGTAAAATATTATTGATACTTAAAATGCATAAAATATTTTTAGGTGTTTTATTTTTTACGTTGTGCCACCTAATGGACTGACCAAGCAACGCGCCAAGCGTAAACATAGCGGGCAGTTGTGTTTGCTCCGTTATTTGCGTACGCATAACACTCATTGTGTCTATTAGTGCTAGCGCGCCATACGTGCGCCGAATGGGATTAAATGACATCCACCGCTTGTCCATATAATGCGCACTAATGGTTGCAAAAAAAGAACCCGGACGGTATGATACATGAACAGCAGCGGCCCTTTGCGGCGTGCGCGCTACTTTAAAATTTTTGACATACACTTCACTTTTTTCAAGTACCGATGCATCATTATCAGAACTCACCACAAGCTGCTGTCTGGAATTAAAACGATAGTCCCCTAGTGCGCCAATGAGTTGGAGTGACAAGTTTTCTTGTAATGAAAAATCGATGCTGGTTTCGAGGCCCTGCATGATTTTACTAATGCCAGTGAGTGCATAATTAACAAAACTGTGGTAGCCATCGTGGTAAAACGTAAGCACATCCCTTGCACCCTGTTGTGTTATAAAAAAAGCACGAAACCCTATTTTACAAAAATTAGATTGGTACTGATAAACCAGTAGTACCGACCTAATTTGTTCGGAACTAATATTATCAGTAACTGTTGAACGCATTTTGGGCGCTATAAATACATTGTCAAAAAGAGGCGCTCTTGATGCAGATAAAAATTCTACTTTAAAATAATGTCGTCCATTTAATTTATAGGTAACACCCAGCTTTGCTTCTGGGCTTGTAAAATGATAGGTATAAGAAGTTCCTTTAGATTGTAATGGAAAGAGTCCGTTTTTTACGAGCCCTACTCTTTTAAAACTATTGCCTGTAAACTGGACTCCTGCAAAAATGTCAAAACGTGAAAACGCCCAACTAGCCTGTACATAAGCAGCGGTTTGCATGAGTAGGGCTTTATAATTGTAACCAAAGTTTTGGTTTTGTAAAATAATTTGATTGGGATTTTCGATATCAAACTGATTCACGTCTGTTCTTATTTGCAAAGCATCTTCGGCAAACTGATTGATGTTTACATAATAATGAGCGCCTAATAAATCATGTACTTTTTTATAAAAATGATGCTGCTCTAATTGTGCATTAATGCCTGCATGCAACAAGCCTGCTTTACCAATAGGTGACCGGTACACCATGGAGGCTGCTATTGTTTGCTGTTTATCCATTCTGTTTTCTACAATAACGGCCGCTCTTTTTTGAAGTATTAAATTTGGGTTGCCACTCATAATGACCGGTTCATTGGAAAGCGCATTTAGGCTATACAAACCCGTCCAGTCTATTTGTCCCTTATTTGGGTTTTCAAGTAAGGACTCATGCATAAGTTCCTTAAGTACAGAATCTTGATAATAACTTGGGAGGTATTTATAATAATCTGGTCGGGGATCTGCGGCACTATTCCAATCGAGACCTGTAATACTTTTAACACCCATTGTTATGCCTAGGGCGATGTTTAATTTTTGTGCCTTTGGGAGCGATATATCTGATGAAAAAATAACAGTAGGTAGATGTGTTGTGCTTTTTACAGCGTTACGCTTTACGCCATTTTGCATCCCCCAATTTGGATTGTAATTGGGGCCAAAATATTGCAACGATTCTTGGAGTACAGGCGCCTGCCTTTCTGCGGCAATTGGCGCACCTAGTATTGTCATGGATAAAGTTAAATGGTCATTTGCTTTTTTATCGACGCTAAACATATAACCATAGCCAGCGTAACCACAACCATTATAGTATCCTTCTTTTGCGAGCCGCGCATTTACATGTGCAGCAAATGCCCACCCATTTTTTAATTGTCCGGTAGACATTTGCAAAACATATTTATGTGAATAGGCGCGGTTCGCAAACGTTGCTGCTAGTTTATATTGCCTTGGCATCACAAGCGCGCGGATATCGGAGCCTGTAGTGTTACCAAGATTTCCAAAAGAAAACTCATTACCAGCAATGCCATCAAATACCACCGTTTTACGCATCATTTGCTGAAGGCCCGAGTAAACAGCAAAATGAGGACTTCCGGATAATAAACTTTTAATGGGTAGGCCATTAAATAGTGTTTGGGAAAAGCTTGCATCGAGCCCTTTCACCATAAAACCTGCAGCAGAAAAACCAAAACTCGCCGTGTTGTAAAAAGGATCTTTATTGGCCTGTAAACTCGATGCCACAAAAGAAGGTTCTGATCCACTTTTGGTATCAGGGTCTAATACAACAATTGGAATTTCGTCGGGTTCAGATGCCACCACTTTTTGTACGAGTGTATTAGGAAGTGACTTTTGTTTACTCCGCTTTTGCGCACACAAAGTCCCTGCCATTAAAATACAAATCAAACATAGAGAGAGGGTGTGCATAACATAGATTTCCCACACAATCTAATACAGTTCAAATACGAAAATTAGTAGTACAAAAAATTGGCGTGAAATACCAGTTTAAATAATTGTAATTAGCGAATAAAAGATATGCGCTATATAAAAAACATACTTCATTACTTATTTTTAATTGCCTGTTTTACTACAATTGTATTTGGCTGTAAGTCTGCCATAAAAAAAGATAAAACACCCCTTAAACCTATGCCCCAAAGGCATCACAGCTGTATTGCCGCATTTTATAATTTCGAAAATTTCTATGACACCATCAATAACCCTGTAGTAGATGACGAAGAGTTTATACCAAGCGGAGCCAAACAATATAGCAGCACTATTTACAATAAAAAAGTAAGTAATTTGGCAACGGTTGTACAAAAAATAGGTGCTGATATCAATTACGATGGGCCGGCTATTTTAGGTGCTGTAGAAATAGAAAACGATACGGTGCTACAAGATTTAATCAAACATCCACTTTTAAAGAATAGAGGCTATTTATTTGTGCATGAAAATTCAAAAGACCTCAGAGGTATTGATGTGGCCTTACTCTATCAACCAAAATATTTCACACCGCTATGCCATAAAAGCTTAACGGTTCAACTTCCCTCCAGAAACAAGCTGCCCTATTTCACCAGAGATATTTTATACGTGAAAGGGATTTTATTAAAAGACACCGTGCATATCTACGTGAATCATTGGCCAAGCAGACGCGGTGGCCAAAAAAGAAGTACTGAATCCAGAAGTATCGCAGCGAGGGTTTGTAGAAGCCATATCAATACCCTATTTGCTGAGGACCCAGCTGCTAAAATTATAGTGATGGGTGATTTAAACGACAACCCCTCAGATTATAGTGTAACCCATGCCCTTCAATCCAGTGGAGGGCTAAAAATGATCAAAAAGTCGGATTTATACAACCCTTGGGTAGAAGTACTGGCAAAAGGCAATGGAACCCTTGCTAATAGAGATGCCTGGGGTATTTTTGACCAAATACTGGTGTCTCAAAGCTGGATTCCACCAAGGTATGCTGGAAAGCTGTTTTTAGGCAGCTCGCACATATTTAAGGCCTTTTTTATGGTAGAGCACCAGGGCCGTTTTAAGGGATATCCGCTTAGAACCTGGGATGGGAACCAGTTTAGGGATGGATTTAGCGATCATTTCCCAACTTTTGTGGTTTTACTCGAAAAAATAGAGTAAAAAATGCAGTAGAATCAACCCTTTTACGTACTTTTGCAACCCCAAATCTGTATTTGGCAGATTCTCCATTTCGGTGGAGTCCACTGGGTAAACCCAATTTTAAACCTAAAAATTCAAGTAATGAG
>JBIIZN010000015.1:0-20294 GCA_044346275.1 Sediminibacterium sp. | reverse complement strand
ATTGCATCAAAACGTAATGACATATAAATAGTTTTAATATGATTAAAATGTAAAGATACAGCCTAAATTTTTAACTTTTTAGATAGTAATCAACAAAAAATCCCCCATTTATGTATAAAAATGATCTGATTGTCATTTAAAAAGATAAAATTTTTGCAACTATTCATTTATTGGTTAAAAAATACTGATCATTTATGGCACTTGTATTAAAAAAAAATAATATATGAACTTAAGCCAATCGATTTAGTGCATTTTGCATTGAATTACACATTTTTAGCGCTTTAATGTTGGTAATTCGGCTAAACAATTAGAAGCCGCTATCTTAACTTCGCAGCATCATGGAAATTACAGTAGAAACCGCCCAAAAACTTCGCCTTACAGCTGAAGAATTTGAACTCATCAAGCAAAAATTAGGTAGGACCCCAAACTTTACAGAGCTCTGTTCATTTAGTGCCATGTGGAGTGAGCATTGTAGTTATAAAAACTCAATCAAGTGGTTAAAAACATTGCCACGTGATGGAGGAAGAATGTTGGTTGCAGCTGGTGAAGAAAATGCTGGGCTCATGGACATGGGCGGCGGCTTTGGTGTGGTATTCAAAATTGAAAGTCACAACCACCCAAGTGCACTAGAACCTTTTCAGGGAGCAGCTACTGGCGTAGGTGGTATTCAGCGCGATATTTTTACGATGGGTGCACGTCCTATTGCGTCACTTAACAGTTTACGATTTGGAAATTTAAATGATACAAAAACGCAGCGCTTATTAAAAGGTGTGGTGCATGGTATTGGACATTACGGCAATTGTTTTGGTGTACCTACTGTGGGTGGTGAAATTTATTTTGAAGATTGTTACCATACCAATCCACTCGTGAATGCCATGAGTGTGGGTATTATGAAAGCAGGCGATATGATTTCTGCAACGGCTGCTGGTATTGGTAATCCCGTGTTTTTTGTAGGAAGTGCAACAGGTAAAGATGGCATTGGTGGTGCAAGTTTTGCATCAGCAGATATTACAGCAGACAGCGTAGAAGAATTACCAGCAGTGCAAGTGGGTGATCCATTCCAAGAGAAAAAATTATTAGAAGCTTGTTTAGAACTTATTCATACAGGATCGATTGTTGGCATGCAAGACATGGGTGCTGCAGGCATTATTTGTTCTACCGCAGAGATGAGTGCAAAGGGGGGTGTAGGTATGCGCATTGACTTAGAAAAAGTACCTACGCGTCAAAAAAATATGAAAGCTTGGGAATTACTTTTAAGTGAGAGCCAAGAGCGCATGTTAATTGTTGTAGAAAAAGGAAAAGAAGATGCTGTTTTAAAAATATTTGAAAAGTGGGATTTATCGGCTAGCAATATTGGTGAAGTTACCGGTGATGGCATTTTAAATTTTTATATGAATGGTGTACACGAAGCTTCGTTACCTGCACATGAACTGGTGTTGGGTGGTGGTGCGCCTCAGTATACTAGAGACTATACAACGCCTGCTTATTTTTCAAAAATAGAAGCCTTTGATATAAATAGTATCGCTGACGTTACAAGTGTGCAGGAAACTGCAGAAGCACTTGCAACGCTCCCTAACATTGCATCAAAGCGCTGGGTTTATACACAGTATGATAGCATGGTGGGTGCAGCAAATGCGTCTACCAATGCGCCAAGTGATGCGTCCATTGTACTTGCAAAAGGAACGGGTAAAGGCCTTGCTATGACCGTGGATTGTAATAGTAAATATGTTTTTGCAGATCCTTACAAAGGTGGTATGATTGCCGTGGCAGAAGCAGCGCGTAATATTGTTTGTAGTGGTGGTGAGCCAATTGGTGTTACCAACTGCTTAAACTTTGGTAACCCCTATGATCCGGAAGTGTATTATCAATTTGTGAAAGCAGTAACCGGAATGGGTGATGCTTGTCGTAAATTTAATACACCGGTTACAGGTGGTAACGTAAGTTTTTACAATCAAAGTCCAGAGGGTCCTGTATATCCTACACCAACCATTGGTATGGTAGGCATTGTAGATGATATGTCTGCGACTATGACCTTTAACTTTAAAAAAGAAGGGGATGTTATTGTATTAATTGGCGCACAACAAAATGATATTGGATCATCAGAGTATTTACACAAATTAAAAAAAGTAGAATATTCGCCAGCGCCACATTTTGATTTAGACACAGAATATAAAGTACAACAACTAGTAGCTAATTTAATTAAAAATAAAACCATTGTTAGTGCACATGATATTAGTGAAGGTGGCCTCGCCATCACACTTTTAGAATCTGGATTTACCAGTAATTTAGGTTTTGAAGTGAGTGCAGCTGCAGCTGGATTTAGAACCGATGCATACTGGTTTGGTGAAGCGCAAAGCCGCGTGGTGGTGAGTTGTGGGGCTGAGCATGTAGCTGCAGTTGAACAAGCCGCGGCAGCGGCGGGTGTGGCTGTTTCTATTCTAGGAAAAGTAACAAATGGTGCGGTAACTGTAGGTGCAGAAAATTGGGGTTCTATCCAGGATTGGAAAAATAAATATGACACTGCTATTGAGCGTTTAATTAAATAATTTATTTGCCTGAATATTTTTTCATGACAACAACTCCTTCAACAATTATCGTTACAGGTGCTGCAGGATTTATTGGATCGTGTATGGCGGGGTATTTAAATGCGCAAGGGTATCACCATTTAATTTTAGTAGATGATTTTGGTGTAGAAGCAAAAAGGAAAAACTGGGAAGGGAGAATTTACGATCATATTGTAGAACGCTCTTCTTTGTTTGAGTGGCTTTCAAGAACAGAAACTAAAATTGATGCTTGCATACATTTAGGAGCGAGAACAGATACCACCGAGTTTGATTATAGTATACATGAAGCGCTTAATCTTGAATATTCAAAACAAATTTGGCAGTACTGCACTGCTAAAAATATTCCACTCATGTATGCATCATCAGCAGCAACCTATGGTGCTGGTGAAAATGGCTACAATGATGCGCACGACACAGTTGCAGCACTCAAGCCTTTGAACCCTTACGGTGTAAGTAAAAACGAATTTGACAAGTGGGCGCTTACGCAAACCGAAGGTCCTGCAGATTGGACTGGATTAAAATTCTTTAACGTTTACGGTCCCGGCGAATACCACAAGGGTCGAATGGCAAGTGTTATATTTCATGCCTTTAATCAAATCAAAGAAACCGGAAAAGTAAAGCTATTTAAAAGCCACAAACCTGATTACAAAGATGGTGAACAGCTCCGTGATTTTGTATACGTAAAAGACGTAGTGGCCGTAATAGGTTGGATGCTCGAAACAATGCTGGATAAAAAATGGCAGCCGCTACATAATGGGCTTTATAATTTAGGAACCGGCGAGGCCCGTAGCTTTACCGATTTAGTTAAGTCTACGTATGCTGGACTTGACTTAGCGCCTAATATTGAGTTTATAGATATGCCAGTGGATATTAGGGATACCTATCAATATTTTACGGAAGCCAATATGGAAAAGCTAAAGGCGGCGGGTTATCCTGGGGTATTTACTAGTTTAGAGGAAGGTGTGCAAGATTATGTGGTCCATTACCTACAAAAAGGGCTTATTTATTAACCTGTTTATTCACATTTATAACTATTTTTTTGATTGAACCTGCAAACACTTTGCGGGTCTTGTTAATTAATGTAGGTTTGTATGACCTCTAATAAATTTCCCTTTTAAATCAGGTCAAAACAATCTTAACCATGTAAAAATGGAGTGCACAATAGCCCTGCTATTGCGTGCATTTTATTTTTATAACTAGATGAATTTAATTTATGGCAAAGTACATTTTTGTTACGGGCGGCGTTACAAGTAGCTTAGGAAAAGGAATCATTGCAGCATCGCTCGCAAAATTATTGCAGTCTAGAGGACTCACAGTAACCATTCAAAAGTTTGATCCATATATCAACGTGGATCCGGGCACCTTAAACCCCTACGAACATGGAGAGTGTTATGTAACAGAGGATGGTGCAGAAACAGATTTGGATTTAGGACACTACGAACGTTTTTTAAACATTCATACCACACAAGCTAATAACGTAACTACGGGTCGTATCTATCAGACCGTTATTAATAAAGAAAGGGCTGGAGATTTTTTAGGTAAAACAGTGCAAGTGGTACCGCATATTACCGATGAAATTAAACACCGCATGAAATTGATTGGTGAAACAGGCAAGTATGATATTATTTTAACTGAAATTGGCGGTACAGTGGGTGACATCGAAAGTTTGCCTTTTATAGAAGCCGTTCGTCAATTGCAGTGGGAGCTACCAGAAGAGGATGTAATGGTGGTGCATCTTACACTCATACCTTATTTACGCGCTGCCAAAGAATTAAAAACAAAACCTACGCAACACAGTGTGAAAATGCTGAGTGAAACGGGGGTGCATCCAGATATTATTGTGTGTAGAACAGAAGAGCCATTAAATGATGAAATAAAGAAAAAAATTGCACTATTCTGTAATGTAAAGCAAGGCTCTGTTATAGAAGCCATGGACGCATCCACTATTTACGAAGTGCCAATTTTAATGCTTCGTGAAAAACTCGATTTGATTTGTTTGAAAAAATTAAATATCAATGGATATGGTGCTCCAAATTTAGATAAGTGGAATGGCTTTTTGCAAAAATTAAAAAATCCAAAATCTGAGGTACGCATTGGATTGATTGGAAAATATATTGAACTACAAGATGCCTATAAATCTATTTTAGAAAGCTTCATTCATGCGGGAGCGCCTAATGAGGTTAAAGTTAAAGTAGTGAATGTGCATAGTGAACACTTGACACAGGAAAATGTTGCTGAGAAATTAGAAGGTTTAGATGGTTTACTCGTAGCACCTGGTTTTGGTAATAGAGGTATCGAAGGAAAAATTCATGCCGTTCAGTATGCAAGAGAAAATAATTTACCATTCTTTGGTATTTGTTTGGGTATGCAAATGTCTGTTATTGAATATGCTCGTAATGTGCTTGGTTTAGCGGATGCACATTCAACAGAGATGGATGCAACAACCACTAACCCTGTTATTAATATGATGGAGGAGCAAAAGAAAATTAAAATGATGGGTGGAACCATGCGCCTGGGAGCATACCCTTGTGAAATTTCACCTGGTACACTGGCACATAAAATATATGGCGCAACATCTATTACAGAGCGACACCGTCACCGTTATGAGTTTAACAATGATTATTTTGACGCTTTTATTAAAGCTGGACTTGTAGCGAGCGGTAAGAATCCTGAAACGGGACTAGTAGAAATAGTAGAGCTTCCAAACCATCCATTTTTTATTGGCGTTCAATATCACCCCGAATTAAAGAGTACCGCAGAAGTACCAGCACCACTTTTTGTTAGCTTTATTGCTGCGGCAAAGCTTTATCAGGCCTCAAAATCTGCTAAATAACTATAATTATTAATGTAATGGTAATGAATCTAGGTTTCAACTAGTACCTTTGCCCTTCAATAAATACAAGTATGAAGTCTGATAAGAACACGCTCATAGGTTTTGTTTTGTTAGGAATTTTATTTTTTTCCTATTTCTGGTATACCAACCAGCAGCAAACAGCGCTCGTTGCTTTCAAAAAACAACAAGAAGATTCTATAGCTAAGGCGCAAGCCAAACTCGCAAAGCCACAAGATGTTGTAGCTGCTAAAATTGATTCTTTACAAAGAGATTCAATCGCTAAAATTGCTACTGCAGGAAACTTTGCTGAGGCTGCACTTGGTAAAGACACAACGGTAACACTTGAAAATGATTTAATGAGTGTTGTTTTGACCAATAAAGGAGGTCAGGTAAAAAGTGTCACCTTAAAAAAATATACAGCTCAAGATAGCGTTGCAGTTAAGCTTGTTCAGCAAAATCAAATGGGTTACACGGTTAATACTGCTGATAATAAAACTGCACAATCATCTGATTTATATTTCACCCCTTCTGCATTAACCAAATCGCAGGATGGATCCTCTTCCATCAAATTTGTTATTGCATCAGCTACTGGCACTTCAATTATTCATACCTATACATTACGTCCAAATTCCTATACACTAGATTGGGATATTGAACTAGTAGGGTCCAATAAATTGTTAACGGCTGGTGTGCTTAACTTTAAGTGGTTGTCTGAAACCAATCAACTTGAAAGAACTGCGGAATATGAAAGACAGATGTCTAACATTTGTTTCTCAGAAGGTAATGAGTTCGACTATATATCAGCCGATACCGCAAAAACATTTGAAAAGCCGGTACAGTGGGTAAGTGTGGTTCAACAATTTTTTAACACAACACTTATTGCAAAAAATGGGTTTAATTCGGGTGCTGTAAATTGGTCTCGTTATACAGATAGTTCTAGCAAGCTTGCTAAAACAGAAACCAATTTACAAATCAAATTACCACAGGGGGCGACAAATAAAGTGTCACTTCAATTATTTACAGGTCCTTCCGATTTCAAAATTCTTAAAAAGCAAGCTCCAGAAATGGAACGTATTGTTAATTTGGGTAGAGACATGTATTCATTTGTACGTCCCATTAACAAATATATTATCATGCCAGTATTTGATTTTTTTGCTGGCTTTGTTTCAAATTTTGGTTGGGTGGTATTGTTACTTACTTTATTTATTAGACTCGTAACTTCTCCTTTAACCTACAGTAGTTATTTGAGTGGTGCTAAAATGAAAGTTTTAAAGCCTGAGCTTGATACCATCAAGAAAAAATTTGGTGACGATCAACAAGGTTTTGCTATGGAGCAAATGAAATTATTTAGAGAAGCCGGTGTTAACCCGCTTGGAGGTTGTATTCCAGCACTTCTTCAGATTCCTATATTCTTTGCCCTCTATAGCTTCTTTAACTCAAATATCGCACTTCGTGGGCAGGCCTTTTTGTGGAGTAAAGATTTATCAAGCTATGATGTAATCGCTACACTCCCTTTTAATATTCCACTTGGTTTTGGTGATCATATTAGTTTGTTTACCATAACTGCGGTATTAACGAGTTTTCTTATTTCTATTTACAATATGAGTATGACGCCTACCCAGGACAATCCTGCGCTTAAGTACATGCCTTATATTTTCCCATTCATGCTTTTGTTTATCTTTAATAGATTACCATCGGCATTAACCTGGTATTATACGGTTTCAAATCTTGTAACTTTAGGCTTGCAGTTTGTAATTCAAAATTATATCATCAACCATGATAAGATTTTAGCGCAAATGGATGAGAAGCGTAAAACGCCAAAAGCAAAAAGTAAATGGCAAACCCGTTTTGAGCAAATGCAGCAGAGTCAAAAAAAATTACAAGACTTAAAAGATAAAACGCCTAAGAAAAAATAAATAAAAAGCCCTGCTGTTTTTAGTAGGGCTTTTTTTAAACAATTATTATTTGAAAATATACACTTCGATATTATTTTTTTTATTGGTTTTTCATACTACCAATGCGCAGCAGCGAATTGTGGCGGAGTGTACGGTTGTTTATAAAGTAGAATCAAAAGATGCCTCTGATGCAAGTGTGCGTCAAAAAGCAACAAAAACTGTTTACATAAAAAGCAATAATGCCCGCATTGACCTTAAAGCATCTGCTTATGATCAAACAACAATTTATAACAAAACAACAGTAACTGCAACTGTTTTACGCTCATTTGGGGAAGATAAATACATGACTTCTTTGAATACTAAGCAGTGGCGTAAGGTCAACGAGTCTCTCGATAGTATTCAAACTCAATTCACTAATGATTCCATTTCTATACTAGATTATCCATGTAAAAAGGCGCTGTTGCTACTCAAAAATGGAGATACTGTAATAGTATACTATACTAGTGCAATTATTCCATCAGTAAGAGAATATGAATACATGTTCAAGGATATTCCAGGTTTCGTACTCGGATATGAAATGACTGAAAATACAGGTGTGAAAACAATTTTTTGGGCAACGCAAATTAATTTATATAATCCTGTCGCTGCATCTAAATTTGATATTCCTACAAAAGGATATCGGACTATTCCAGTCGATTAGAAAATAGATTAAAGGATAGATAAGTTACACTAATTCGATGTTGGAGAAGGTGTCTTGAACTTAGGTACTTTTACTTTAAACTTGTAAGGGAAAACAAATGAACTATTGCCGTTGTCGTAACGAAGCATCGAGTTAATTTCAGTGTTATTGTTCCCTTTTAACTGTAGTCCTAAAGTTTGAATGCTTTTATATTGCATTGTAGCCTTAAGCGAGCTGTAAGACAGACTTTTTGAACTAAGTAAGTTTAAATTTTTGAGGGTATACTTTGATTGTTTCCCCCTCTTTTCGGTAGTAATCCCACTAAGTGTAAACGCAGCATAAACGTGTCTCACCCCAACTAGAAGGGTGAAGGTTAGAGTCAAGATAAGTAAAAGTTTACTGCGTTTCATTGTTACAAAGGTATGAAATCTTAATTATTCCACAATTAGCAAATCTATTAAATAACAGATATGTTTATAAATTGTTGTATGAATTATTGGAAAACCTTGATTTTTGGTCTATTTTAGGCTAATTCCTTTTGAAAATGAGCCAAAATAGATACCAAGAAGACCGGGAATCCCTCAAAGAGCTGCTACAGCAGTACCGTAATCTCAAGCTTGGTCGTCAGCACCAATTTTTAGAGGAGGACTCATTTTTACGCATTATTGACTATTTCGACGAAAAAGACAATGTGAAAGAGGCGCTTGAAGCCGTTGAAATTGGCTTATCACAATTTCCTTTCGCTTCGGCCCTGATGATTAAAAAGGCCGATTTACTCATAGTTGATAAGCGATACCTAGATGCGCTGGACATTTTGGAAACTTCGGAACTCTACGATAATTCTGATATCGACCTTTACATTTTAAAAACGGATGCTTATTTGGCACTTGATCAACCCGAAAAAGCAGCAGAATTGTTGGAAGCTGCCATCCACAAATTTGAGGGTGATGAAAAAGTAGACCTTCTTTTTGAGTTAGCGGATGTTTATGACGATTATGAATCTTTTGAAAGAGTTTTTGATTGTTTAGTACTTATACTAGAACAAGAACCAGCCAACGAAGAAGCGCTCTATAAAATATGTTTCTGGACCGATTACACAGGACGTAATGAAGAAAGTATAAAACTGCATCAAAAAATTATTGATCAACTTCCATATAGTGAGCTGGCCTGGTTTAATTTGGCTGCTGCTTACCAAGGTTTAAAGCTCTACGAAAAATCAATTGACGCATATCAATATGCAGTAGCTATTGACGATAAATTTGATTACGCCTACCGAAATATGGGAGATGCGTATTTGCGCCTTCGTAAATATAAAGAAGCTGTTGAGGTCCTCGAAAAAGTAGTTTCACTTACAAGACCTGAAGATGTTATATACGAGGCTATTGGCCATTGTTATCATAAAATGGGTAAGATTGCGCAAGCAAGATTTAATTATAAAAAAGCGGTCCATTTAAATCCGGATGATAGTAAGTTGTATTATAAAATTGCCACCACATATATGTTGGAAAAGCAGTGGCAGCCGGCTATTAAACAACTTGAAAATGCTATGCGCATGCATCGTGCCATTACAGAATATAATTTGGCTATGGGAGAATGCAAATTGCATCTTGGTCAATATAAAGAAGCGGTACATTATTTTGGTATTGTAGTTAAGCACAAGCCTAAAAATGTTTCGGGGTGGGAGGCACTCATCAATTGTTTGCTTACTGCAGCGTATTTTGATGAAGCCCTATTGCAAAGTAAAAATGCACTTATTGCCACAGATCATAAACCTGTTTTTTTATTTTACCAGAGTGCTATTTTATTTATCATTGGTAAATCAAAGGAGGGCTTGATTTTACTTGAGCAGGCCATGGTAGCTAGCCCTAAGCTTTTAAAAAAATTCATTGATATTAAACCTTCTATTCTTCAAAATGCGCAGGTGGTTGACGTTATTGCGAGGTTTAAGCGCCGAAGAAAGATATAATGTCAAATCTCTAGCTCCCCCCTATAATCAGCCCTAAAAAGTCATTTGTTTAACTTATTTTTGCATTTCAGTAAAAATTAGAGCTATGAATTTTAATTTAACACAAATTCCAGTACGTACCACACAGCCAAGAACTTCAGGTTTGACCATGATTATGGATAAGGGGTTAAGCATAAATGAAGTACATAATTTTATGAGCGTTGGTGGTCCGCATTCTGATGTGATTAAGTTAGGATTTGGCACTTCTTTTGTTACCCCAAATCTCAAGCAAAAGCTAGAAGCCTATCAGTCTTATAATATTCCACTTTATTTTGGAGGTACTTTATTTGAGGCCTTTTTAGTGCGCGGTCAATTTGATGACTACGTGAGTATCTGTAAGGATTATGGCATTACATATATGGAAGTGAGTGATGGCTCTATTAGTATTCCACATACCGAAAAATGTGGTTACATAGAAAAATTAGCCAAACACTTTACCATTTTAAGTGAAGTGGGTAGTAAGGATGCTGCGCATATTATTCCTCCTTACAAATGGATCGAACTAATGCGTGCTGAGTTAGAAGCTGGAGCTACCTATGTGATTGCTGAAGCGCGTGAAGCAGGCAATGTAGGCATATATAGAGGCAGTGGAGAAGTGCGCGAAGGTCTTGTTCAAGAAATTTTAACACAAATTCCTGAGCAGAAAATCATTTGGGAGGCGCCACAAAAAGCACAGCAACTCTATTTCCTTGAACTCATTGGTTGCAATGTAAATCTTGGTAATATTCCACCGCATGAGATTATTGCACTTGAGGCTATGCGTATAGGATTAAGAGGTGATACCTTTGAATTATACTTAAATAAGTAATTGTAAGATGAAACGTTATGGACTCATTGGTTTTCCCTTAACGCATTCATTGTCCGAGCAATATTTTACGCAAAAGTTTATTGATCAAGAAATTGATGATTGTGTATACCATAGATTTTCAATTCCTTCTATCGGTGATTTGCACGATATCTTAAAAACACACCCAGATTTGTGTGGGTTTAATATTACCATTCCTTATAAAAAAGAAGTGCTTGCTTTTTTGACCGAACGTTCTAAAGCTGTTGAAGAAGTGGGAGCATGTAACTGTATAAAAATCGAAGCTGGAAAACTTATTGGCTACAATACAGATGTTATTGGTTTTGAAAACTCTTTAATTCCTTTTTTAAAACCATCCCACAATAAAGCTTTGGTTTTGGGAACAGGCGGTGCAGCCCTTGCCATCGTTTATGTACTGCAAAAACTTGGAATTGACTTTAGTTATGTGTCGCGCTCTGCAACAAGCGGGCAACTTAATTACAATGACTTAGATGCCTCTGTTATGGCGTCACATACGCTTATCATTAATACCACACCGCTGGGGATGTTTCCAAATATTGAAGCTTGTCCGGACATTCCGTATCATTTACTAACAACTGAACATCATTTGTTTGATTTGACCTATAACCCAGCCCTGTCATCCTTTTTAGCAAAGGGCATGCAAATGGGTGCCACCATTCAAAATGGCCAACAAATGTTTGTTGAACAGGCCGAACAGTCTTGGCGTATTTGGAACAGCTAATATTATTGCAACGTCACTGTTTTTTTAAGTCTTATATCTCTCGAAGAACTTCCAATCATAATCATGAAATCGCCGGGTTCAATAACGGTTTCCATTTTCTCATTGAGCATTTCAAAATCTTCTGGGTTAAGTGTAAGCGTAACTGTTTTTGATGCGCCTGCTTGTAAATGAATTCTTTCAAATCCTTTTAATGCTTGAACAGGTCTTGCAACGGAAGCTATTTGATCTCTCAAATAAAGTTGTGCCACTTCATCACCAGCACGTTTACCCGTATTTGTTACAACAAAGGAAACATTGATTTTATCTCCCTTTTTTGCAATTGTTTTTTCAATGGTCAAATTACTGTATTCAAAAGTGCTATAACTAAGCCCATATCCAAATGGGAATAGGGGAAGGCCAGTAAGATTTTCATAATCATCGCCACGACCTGTTGGTTTATGGTTGTATACAAGCGGAAGTTGAGCCTCGCTTATAGGGAATGTGATGGGTAATTTTGCGCCTGGGTTGTATGCACCTGAAAGTACGGCTGCTACTGCATGTCCGCCTTCTTCGCCAGGATACCAAACATCTACAATACTACTTACTTTGTCTATCCAGTTACCCATTGTTACGGCGCTTCCGCCTACAATAACTACAACTGTTGGCGTTCCTGTAGCAGCTACTTTTTGTATGAGTTGCTCTTGTTCGCCTGGTAATTGTAAGGAGGCCCTATCTCTAAATTCACCTTCTTCTAGTCCTACAACTACAACTGCTACTTTCGATTTTTTTGCTACAGCAACAGCTTCATTTATTTTTTCTTCTGTTGTATTTGCCACGCCAATATTCCAAATTAATTTGATGGTTGAATTACCATTTGGTTCTTTAAATTCAACTCGAATCGGATAATTGTTTCCTGCAGTAAAATTGAAATCTACTAGGCTAGTATGAAAGCTTTGCTTATCCCAATGGTTGATGACTAATTGATTGTTGATGTATAATTTATAGCCATCGTTACCTTCAATTCCAATTTTATAAGTGCCCGTTTGAGGCGCTTTGATATTGCCTGTCCATCTTGCACAGAAAAATTCTGGTGTGATAGATGGATCGGGTGTAGAGATAGTCCAATGAAAATTAATGGTTTTGTCAACTCTTTTTACATTGGGGTTGGTCCCAAACTCAATGCCATTAAAGTATTCGGCAGTAAGCCCTTCAACATTTTGGTTGTTTTGTGTAGTTGATAAATATTTGCTTGGCACTATGTTCCAGGTTTTATTGTTTCGACCCGGCCCATCTGCGGTAAGAATTTTATTGCTACCATATTTTTGTAGCATGCCATCTAATATGCTTACTTTTTTGTTGCCCGGCCCACTATAGCCGCCAAGTCTAGCTTCGGTGGCATCGGTACCAATCAGCGCAATACTTTCTGTAGCAGTTGAAATGGGTAATAATCCATTTTTGTTTTGTAACAAAACAATGGACTCTAATGCTGCTTGGTGTGCAATTTTTTTATGTGCTATTTCAAAGTTTGCTGTTTCTGTCGCTTTGATATCAAGGTATGGCGTTTCAAATAAACCTAGTTCAAATTTTGCTCGTAGAACCCTGCTTACAGCGTCGTCTAATCTTTCTTGATTAATTTGACCATTTAAAAAAGGAGGGATAAATAATTTATAATGTTCTTGTGCTGTTTGAAATATAACATCAAGTCCATTGTTTACAGCGTTTTTGCCCGCATCTGGGTAGTCTTTTGCTGTATAGTGTAACACATTCGCACCGCCCACAGCGCCAGCATCAGATATCACAAATCCATTAAAGCCCCACTGTTTTTTTAATAGATCATTTAATAAATAATCATTGGCAGTAGCGGGACTTCCATTTACTGAGTTGTAAGAAGTCATTATCGATCTCGCGCCTGCTTTTTGTACAGCATCTTTAAAAGGAGGGTAGTGGATTTCAGATAAATACCTTTCGTTCATGTCAATAGGATAACTATCTCTTCCACCATCACCCACATTGGCAACAAAATGTTTTGGTGTAGCAATAATATTTTCGTCCTCTAATGTTTTCATGTAAGCCACGCCCATTTTGCTACTTAAAAAAGGATCTTCTCCGTAAGTTTCTTCGGTGCGTCCCCATCTAACGTCTGTAGCAATATTAATTACTGGTGATAGTATTTGTCGAATGCCTCTAATTTTTGATTCTTTTGCAATGGCGCTAGCTACAGCTTCCATCGTGCTCGTTTTAAATGTGGCGGCTAGCCCAATACTTTGCGGAAATATCGTAGAGCCCTGTCTTACCAGGCCGTGTAGCGCTTCGTCAAAAGGGAGCATGGGAATACCAAGTCTGGTGCTGTCCATAAAAAACCGCTGAATCAGGTTCACTTTTTTGGCTAGGCTTACAGCTGTTTCTGTTGCATTGTATTGTAACATTTGTTGTGCACCTTCCGAACCTGCAGATGCAGCACTTACTTGAAATCCAAAAAGGCCATCTTTATATTTTGGAGCATCTCCTGGTTTAATATCACCAGGTATCATAAATAGTTGCCAAAATTTTTCGGTAGGCGTCATTCTGCCCAGTAAATCTTTGACTCTTTCGTTGATAGGTGCCCTGCTATTTTTATACAATGGAATTGTTTGTGCAATTGCTCCGGTTGAGGTAACAATCTGTACTAAAAAAACAATCAGAATACAAAATGTGTTTTTACGGATGATCCTATTTTTTGTGTTCATATCTAGGCTTGGTATGCGTTTAAAAAATCAATGAGTTGTTGTACTGCTTTTTTTCTGTGACTAAATTTATTTTTTTCTGCAATATCCATATTTGCAAATGTGGTATTACTACCTTCTGGAATAAAAACGGGATCATAGCCAAATCCATTTGTTCCGTCCATTTCATTTGTTATGTGGCCTTTACAAATGCCTTCGAATTGGTATTCTTTTCCGCCAATAATAAGTGATACGACTGTTCTAAATTGAGCAGCTCTTGAAGGTTTGTCTTTTAATTCTTGAAGCAGTTTATCAATGTTGTCTTGCATATTCCTTCCTTCTCCTGCATACCTCGCCGATTTTACACCGGGTGCCCCGCCAAGTGCATGCACTTCTAGTCCTGTATCCTCGCTAAAGACAGCTTGGTTGGTAAGCTTATAAATGGTTGAAGATTTTTCGGTAGCGTTTGCTTCAAGTGTATCGTGCGGTTCTGGAATATCAATGTCAATGCCTACTTCTTGCAAAGTAAAAATTTCAAATTTTTGATGGCTGAGGTGTTTAATTTCTTCGACCTTATTTTTATTATTGGTTGCAAAAATTATTTTCATGTACTACTGGATGTTAAATGTTTTTTTGAGGGCATTCCAAAGTTTTCCTTTTTCTAATTTTGCCGCATCCGTTTTTACGAGCATCGACTGTAATGGTGCAGAAAAAAGAAGTGTGCAGTTGTCGTATTGTTGCACTTGATAATGAGGAACTTCAAAAGGTAGTGCAATACTAGCGGTGCTGATATCAAATAAAATAATAGTAGATGGTTTTAGTTCTGTTTTTATTTGTGTGTATTGTACGGGTTGATGAATGGTGTTAACAATGGCTACGTCTCCCATATTAAGTTTGCAAGCTGCAAGTATGGCTGTTAAAAATTGTAAAGATTCATCTGCTAGGTGAACTGCTGTGGTATCCTGTAGTAAAATGGTTATCTTTTTTTGGTTGTTGCCAAGATAGCTGATGGGCTTTTGAATGTCCTGGGGTGCGGTTACAACGGCCTCGCCTTTTTTAGGTTTGTCGGCATTACTGCTCTTTTGGTCGTCAACTAAAACAAGCTCATCTTTGTATAAAGAAGCAATAACAAAGGGAGGAAGCAAATTATTTTCAGAATTCATGGCTATTTTGCAATATTAACGATTGTTAGTTTTCTTTTTTTTTGTTTCTTTGCACCAAATATAAAACTATGGCAGCAGCACTTGACGTAAAGATTGAAAAAGTTCAGCACAGTAGGTTAGCAAATACGACGCTGGAAAATATTCCTTTTGGTCGTGTTTTTACCGACCATATGTTTGAGGCAGATTGTATTGATGGTGTTTGGACCAATGTAATGATTAGACCTTATCAGCCGCTGCAATTTGATCCTTCTTTGGCTGCGCTCCATTATGGGCAGTCTATTTTTGAAGGTATTAAAGCCTATAAAAGTGACGCTGGGGAAGTCAATATTTTTAGACCGAAAGATAATTTTCGACGATTTAATATTTCTGCAGCACGTATGTGTATGCCTGAAGTTCCGGAAGCTATTTTTATGGAAGGCATGCGCCTTCTTGTTGATATGGATAGAGAATGGATTCCTGCATTAGCGGATCATTCTTTATATATCAGACCTTTTATGTTTGCTACCGATCCGGTTATTGGTGTAAAGCCTTCGGATAATTATAAGTTTATGATCTTGTTAAGTCCTACTGGTCCTTATTATAGCACTCCTATGAAAATTTATGTAGAAGAAACATATACGAGGGCTGCTCCGGGTGGTGTTGGCTTTGCAAAAAATGCAGGTAATTATGCGGCTAGTATGATGGCTACTCAAAAGGCAAAAGAAGCAGGGTATGATCAAGTGTTGTGGACGGATGCTTTTGAGCACAAGTATTTACAGGAAGTAGGTACCATGAACGTGTTCTTTGTAGTTGGAAACAAAGCGCTGACCCCAGCTCTAACAGAAGGTACCATTTTAGAAGGTGTAACAAGAGATAGTGCGATCACTGTTTTAAAAGAAATGGGTATGGATGTGCAAGAAGTGAAAATCACGATTGATGAACTCATTGCGCTGCAAAAGCAAGGTGAATTGCATGAAGTGTTTGGTACGGGTACTGCTGCAACCATCTCAAAAATTAAAGAGCTTCGGTATAAAGATTATAGTATGCATTTTGATACAGATAAGGCGGGTGTGGCCAAAGAATTAAAAGATAGGTTAACTGCCATTAGGTATGCAACTGCCTCAGATACCCACAACTGGTTATTTAAAGTTTAATAAACTGTTGTAGCAAATAGTTTTTTCCTGCTTTAATTACGGCAATATAAGCGCCAGGTTTTAATGGCGCAACATCCATCAATGCTAATCCGTTTTTGCTTACTGCAAATGTTTTGTTTTGAAGTAAAGTGCCATCGATACTATGTATGGATATTTGGTATGCCAGTGGCTCTCTAAATGAAAAGCGAATACTCAGCCTACCTAGCACAGGATTGGGTGTAACACTTGCTATAATGGGGTCTTCTTGTCTAGGCGGTGGAGGTGGTCCGGTAATTTCAAAGCGTCGTTCTCCGGCCGTTGTGGTATCTGTTGTAATTTCAAAAACGTAACTGCTATCCTCCATTATTTTTTGATACTTGTTTAATAGTTTGTCGTGTAGGTACGCTACCAAACTGTTGTCCACTAGATAGGCGCTGCAAACCAGTTTATATATTCCTGTTTTATTGCTTTTAATGCCAAGCGGAATAAAAATGTTGTTGGTAAAGGGTCTTGCATCAATGCAAAGCGCTATACTATCTCTAGAAATCGAATACAGCGATGTCTGGCTTTCATTTATTTTTTCTGCATCCCACTTTTCAAACCGGCTACTAGCGCTATCAATACCTATTATTTCAAGCCTGTCCAGTAGAATATTTTCTTGCACAAGTTGGAGGCTTATGTGCGCGTACTCTTTTTTGTAACTGATGGTATCGGGCGTATCCCCAAGACTTACTTTGGTGCGTTCTTCATAAAATAAATAACCTGCAGCTCCCGCATTATTTTTAATAATATAGCCTTCTAGTTTTTCTATAATTTTTGGAAATCTAAATGCGCTAGCTGTATAATTACCGGTGGCACCAAGGCCTGCGTCCCAATACCAATAGTACTTTCCAATGTTTGGGCTACTTGAAATTTTGCGCATGTCAATAGCAGCAGGGTATGGGTTGCCGGTTAAATAATAACGCGCTAATGGGTGCTCCGGAAAATGAATTTCTAACGGGCCATGTTGTGGTATTCCATCTATAGATACATGTATCCAAGCGTTGTGTTTTTTAGTTTCTATAAATGGTGTTTCGTTGATTAAACCAGCATCATTGGGGTAGAGCCATATTTTAATAGCTCTGTTTGGTTCCCAAAAACTACTATCCATTTTTGTAAATGAACTAAAAGATAAATGTGCATTTGTGCCCGTGGTAGTATCTAAAAAATGAGCAGATGAAATTTCATGTGCAGCACTATCAAACCCACTGCTACTGCCACCTTTACCCGTAATACGGATGCTCTTTTTAAAGTCTAATAAGCTAGGCTGGTTTAAAAATGGAAATGACAATAATTTAGTTTGACCTTCTTTTAAATGATAGCTTTTATGCACGGTTGATGGTCCAATAATTGCCGTGTTATTGCCTGAACTATTAATTTGCGCTGTTGGTAAAAGTGTTAGGTGCTTGGTTTGCAGGCTACCATTAAATAGGGTGATACTGTTTGCGATTATGAGTGAGTCTAAAAACTGGACTTTATTTTTTGTATCTATTTGTAAGGTGTAAATGAGTTTATCTTTAAAAATATTGGAATTGATAATGACGCTGTCTTTTTTTATGTATATACTGCCACTCGTAGCATCGATGAATCCTTTGCCCAGTAGGGCTTGAGGCCAATGCAATAGGCCCTTTACAACAATGTTTGCACTTGAATCGAGCGTTATAGTTTTTGCATAAATGCTTTGATTTGGGTATGTATTACTAATCATAATTTGCTGTCCTTGTTGCACAAGTACATAGGTGCTAGTGTCAGGAACAAGTCCCCCACACCAATTGCTACCCACTTGCCATACCGCATCATTCGTGCCCATCCATAGTCCATTGTTTTTTACATCAACACTGATTGTATTACTGGTATCGGTGCAGGATAAACGCATAGCTATTCTTTTGAATAATGTACTGCTATGTAATGTGCCTGATTGATAATTATTTTGAGTATTCATACCAGGAACTGGTTTGAATTGCGCTGCGCTATCTTCTTTGTAGATCCAATAATAGCTTGTGTTTTTGGGGTTGCTGCCGGTGAATAGCGTAGGTGCAAAACCATTGCAAATAATTTGATCTCCAATAATTTTATTGTCTACAATACCACTGTCTAATTGAAATATTATTTTTTTGAATGCGCTATTCATGCCATCTGATATTTCAATAATAGCGCTATCCATTCCTGTGTAGTTACCCGCCGGCATAAAAACTATACTTCTCGGAAAAGTACTATCGCCTACCGTTTTCTTCGAAAACGGTAGGCCCAAAATTTCCCCCTGCATCGGAGCCAACTTAACCTTCCAAAATATAGTTTCGCTACTATCTGTTTGAACCACACCGAGCTGTGCCGGAAGCATTGCTATAGCTATTTTACAGCTATTTAGGTGTAGGGTGTTGGTGTCTATAAATGCTGGCGCTACCGCGTCTATTTTTACTTGTAAAAAACGGGTGTTGCTTGTTATGATTCCATTACAATTATTGAGTGTGGCATCTCTAATGGCGCCCGTGTCGCTATTAATTTGAGGGTATATGTTCAGGCCATTTTTTACAAGATCCCCTTTAGTAATGATGTACGAAAAATACCACTCGTTGGTGCCTGATCCTTTGGTGTATTGCAAGTTTTTTGCACTGTCTGAAATAGTGGCCACTAGATATGGAATAAACCTGCTGCTGTTTAAAAAACAAGGTTCGGAAAATATAATTTTTGCCGTAATCGTGTCTCCGGTGGTATATGTTTTTGCTGGTGGCGGTATCAGCGCAAAAACAGTAGGGGCGGTATTATCAGGCATGGTAAGTGCTTTGACTATTAATTTTTGCAAGGCCATTCCATCATCGTTTCCTACTTCGTCTTTGTCCTGCCATTTTAAAATAAGTTGTTCGCCAGGCTTCCATTGTATATTAAAAAGTGTGTCTTTTTTTTGTTGCTGATTAACCGTTAATAGTCCATTAAGTGCGGCAGTGCCTGTGCTTGTTTGTACCGATGTAAAATAGAGTGTGGTATCTTTTTTTGTGAGGGTGTCTAGCACATTATTTGTACTAGATGTATGGTACATAAAAGTCCATTCGTTAATTCTGCCACTGCCTCCTTTGCGCCACTGAGCGGCTGTAAATTCAATTTCAAATTGATCAATGATAGTATTTGTAGTATTTGTAAAACTAATGCCAAATAAATAGGAGCCTGCACTGCTCGCAAGGCTACCAAGCCCTCTGGTAGCAGCGTTATTTGCACCATAGCTAAAAATGCCGCTGGCGGCATTGGATCCTGAACTGGTGGCAAAATTGAGCGCTGTATTACTGCCATTTGTTTGTGCTATAAATAAACCCTGGAGTCCTGCATGTAAACTGCCTAAAAAGTAGGGGCCTTTCCCCGTAATACCGCTTAAATAGTTGCTGTTTACAGGTAAATTGGAAAAATTTTGGGTGTATGCAAAGTTGATGGCCGGGTAGGGGAAGCTCAAGGGCGTGGTTGAAATTTGACCAAAAACCAGGTTTGAACCCCCAAAAAGTAAAATAATAGTGAGCGCAACTGACCTGGGCAACCTGGTTAAGCAAAAAAAAGAAATGAGCATAAAAAAGGCGGTTATTTTTGGCTAACCAATCTAAATCAATCAGATAGGTTTATTTTATTTGCCACCCAAATCGAGTATTTTCTTATTTTAGGGTCTCGTATTTGTACTGAAAATCAGTATTTTACGTCTAGTTTAAGAATTCTTTTTAAAACTTTTTGATTTTTCAGTTCCAGCCATTACCTTTGCCGTCCGAAATTTTAAACGGTTTAGAATGCCTACAATA
>JBIIZN010000096.1:0-6439 GCA_044346275.1 Sediminibacterium sp. | reverse complement strand
CAATGAGCTCTTTTTTGTAACGCGCTGCAATGTTTCCTCCATCAGAAACAAATACATCGTAACCTTTTTGCTTTCCTAGCATAGCCGCACCTACTCCACTTTCTCCGCTACCCAATACCACTAGAAAATGCTTCATACTTATCTCATTTTTAAAGTAAGAATGGCAAGTACCACACATAAAATGGTTATAATCCAAAAACGCACAGCAATCTTACTTTCATGAAATCCTTTTTTCTGGTAATGATGATGTAATGGACTCATCAAAAACACACGCTTACCTTCACCAAATTTCTTCTTGGTGTATTTGAAATAACTTACCTGAATCATTACACTTAATAATTCAATTAAAAACACACCGCAAAAAATAGGGATCAATAATTCTTTTCTAACAATAATGGCAAGGGAAGCTATGATACCGCCTAAGGCAAGGCTTCCGGTATCACCCATAAATACTTGAGCTGGATATGCATTGTACCACAAAAATCCAATACAAGCACCTACAAAAGCGCCCACAAAAATGGATAACTCACCAAGGTTTGGTATGTACATCACGTTTAAATAATCAGCCATTACATAGTTACCACTTACGTAAATAAATACACCAAGAGCCATACCAATAATAGCACTAACGCCAGCAGCTAGTCCGTCCAAACCATCTGTGATATTAGCACCATTAGATACTGCGGTAATAATAAACGTCACTACAAAAATGTAAATAATCCAAGTATATTTTTCTGCACCCGGACCTATCCAACTAATAAGCTTGCTATAATTAAACTCGTGGTTTTTAACAAATGGAATAGAAGTAATGGGTGTTTTTACTTTTACATAACGGCGTTCTACCCCATTAATTTTACGAACAATTATATTTGAGTCTTTAGCTAAACGCTCTCCTTTTTGAAGCGCTACAACTCCTGTGTTTACATTAGAAACCGGAACAATTTCTCTTTCTACCGTAACTGCATTACTAAAATAAAGTGTAACGCCAATGATGATACCCAAACCTACTTGTCCAATTATTTTAGTTATACCTGCAAGACCATCACTGTCTTTTTTCTTGTAGGCTTCACCCTTTTTTTGAGCATCTCTGCGTGATTTGATTTTAAAGTAATCATCTAAAAAACCAATAATACCTAGCCATACCGTACATAAAATCATTAAACGGATATAGACTTTATCGAGGTTGGCAAATAATAAAGTAGGAATTAAAATACTCAACAAAATAATGATACCACCCATCGTAGGCGTTCCCTTTTTTTGCTGTTCCCCTTGCAAACCAAGTTCTCTAACTGTTTCGCCTATTTGTTTTTTTTGTAAAAATTCGATTATTTTTTTACCAAATACAGTGGCAATAATCAATGACAATAAAACCGCCATAGCAATTCTGAAAGTCAAAAATTGAAACATACCAGCGCCTGGTACATTGAATTCTTGATTGAGCCATGTAAACAATTGGTATAACATAGGGTTCTATTGATCTTTTTTATTAAAGAATGCTAATAAAATGGCTTTGTCATCAAATGCATATTTAACACCATTGATATCTTGGTATTTTTCGTGTCCTTTGCCTGCCACTAAAACAATATCTTCAGGCTTCGCAAATTCAACGGCTGCTTTAATCGCTTCTTTTCTATCAATAATTGAAATATATTTTCGTTTAGCAGCAGTACTTAATCCAGCTTCCATATCAGCAATAATCGCTGCAGGATCTTCGGTACGTGGATTGTCAGATGTTAAAATAACTTTGTCACTTAAATCACAAGCTGTTTGAGCCATTACAGGACGCTTGGTTTTATCTCTGTCACCACCACAACCCACCACAGTAATTACCTGCTCGTAGCCTTTTCGCAGTTTTTTAATAGTTGCTAACACATTTTCTAAAGCATCTGGCGTGTGCGCATAATCAATAATGCCAATAACCTGCTTATCACTAATAATATAATCAAACCTACCCTCTGCACCTGCTAGCATAGACAAATTGGTAAGCACCGCACTACTATCGATACCAAGGTTTACAGCGGCACCATATACGGCCAATAAATTGTAGGCATTAAATTCACCAATAAGTCTAAAATGAACTTCAATTTCATTGACAAGCATTACAAGACCGGTTAGTGCATTTTCTAAAATTTTACCTTTATAATTAGCGCTAGATTTTAATCCGTAAGAAAGTTTTTTAGCTTTGGTGTTTTGAAGCATTACTTCACCTCGCTTATCATCTGAATTTGTAATTGCAAATGCAGTAGATGGTAACGCATCAAAGAATCCTTTTTTAGCAGCAATGTATGCTTCAAATGTTTTATGATAATCTAGATGATCATGCGTGATATTACTAAACAATGCCCCCGTAAATACAAGACCTGTAATACGGTGTTGGTGAACAGCATGGCTACTGCACTCCATAAACACATGGGTACAACCCGCATCTACCATTGTATTCAGTAGATCGTTTAAACTAACTGCATCGGGTGTAGTATGTGTGGACGGAATAATTTGATCTCCAATTTGATTTTGTACCGTAGATACAAGACCGCAGGTATAACCCAGTGAAGAAAATAATTTAAATAATAAAGTAGCAATAGTGGTTTTACCATTAGTACCTGTAACACCTACTAATTTTATTTTGGTAGAAGGGGCATCATAAAATTGATGTGCCATATATGCCACCGCTTCCTGTGTATTTGCTACTTTAATATAAGTAACACCATCAGTAAGCAAAGCAGGCATATTTTCACATACAATAACTTTCGCACCCAGCTCAATAGCCTTTGTGATATAATCATGCCCATTTTGCGCCACGCCCTTTATTGCAACAAAGGCCGTACCTTTTATAACTTTGCGAGAATCAATGGCAATACTAGACACTGCTATATCTGTTACGCCTACTACTTCTAGTAAGTGCACTTTATATAGAATGTCTTGTAAAATATGCATGGTTATTAATTAATTGAGTGTGATTTGAATTTGTTGACCTTTTGCAATGGGCTGACCTGCAGCAATAGACTGTTCAGCTACTTTTCCGCGGCCTTGTACGGATACTTTTAAACCCGCCGATTCACAGATGTAAATCACGTCTTTGTAACCAAGCCCTAACAGAGATGGCATAGATTTAGTATCTAGTTTACTACTCTTTAGTATACCAGCAGTAGGTGCATGAGAAATAGTTGCCCATTCATCTACAAACAAACTAGAATCTATAAAAGGCAGTTTCAATTTTTTGGCAACACGCGCAACATCTTGCTTATAACCTTTGTATACATATACATTACTATCAGGCTTAGGTGATGCTTTGAAAATTGGCCCTTGTTTAACAGAGGCACTGTATAAACGATCTGCAATTTCTTTAAATACCGGACCCGCAACAGCAGCACCATAAAACATACGTGCATGTGGTTTATTTTTTATAACTACGATGCAGGTGTACTGCGGATTATCGGCAGGAAAATATCCAGCAAAAGAAGACTGATAAATTTTATCTGCATAGCCCTTATTGCCATTTGCTATAAGTGCCGTTCCAGTTTTACCAGCTACTTTATAAGGAGATCCTTTAAAAAGTGTTGTTCCAGTTCCATGTATACATACCCCCTCTAAACATACTTTTAAAGCAGCTAATGTTTGATCGCTGCATATTTTTTCACTCACTACTTTAGGTTGGATTTCTCTTAACAATACACCTTCTTCTTTGATGGCAGAAACCAAATACGGCTTCATCATTTTACCATTATTGGCGATCGCATTGTATAGGTTAGCCGTTTGTAAAGGGCTTACTAGCAAGTTGTAACCAAAAGCCATCCAAGGAATAGTTGAAGGCCCCCATAATTTATGCACTGGTTTATAAATTAATGGGCGACCCTCACCAGACAAATCAATACCAGTAACAGTATCCATCCCCATTTTTTTGAGGTGGTTGATAAACTGCATGGGGTTATTGCTGTAATGTTGTACCGCCATTTTTGCCATAGCAACATTAGAACTTAATTCAAACGCATGTTGTACCGTAACATCGGAGCTTCCATGATTTTCACTATCTCTCACAGTTTGACCAGCTACTTTCCAAGTTCCTCCAGAAATATTGACGATATTGTCAAGCCCTACTTTTTTATCTTCCAATAAAGCAAGCATGGTAGCTAGTTTAAATGTAGACCCTGGCTCCGATGGTGTAATTGCATAATTATAATTTTCATAATAATTACCGCCTTGTCCACGACCTAAATTTGCAATGGCTTTTACTTTTCCTGTTTTTACTTCTAAAACAATAGCAGTACCATACTCTGCTTCGTTTTTAATCATCATCTTTTGAAGTGCATTTTCTGCAACCTCCTGTATAAATACATCAATCGTACTTACAATATCTTTCCCATTTTCTGGTTCAATTTCGTAGGTGCCAGCTTCCAGTGGAACACCTACGCCACCAGCAATAGTGCGCACCAACTGCTTTCCGTTAATGCCACGAAGCACACTATCATAACTATATTCAAGTCCAACTTTATTATTATCACGTGCGAGCCCTATAGTACGGTAGGCCAAAGACTTGTATGGATTTAAACGGATTGATTTTTCTATTGCAATCATTCCACTCTTATAACGTCCCAGTTTAAACAGCGGGAAATCTTGAATTTTTTGGTATTCTCTAAATGAGATTTTCTTTTTTAATAAAAAGTAGCCTTCATTGTTTTTATAAGCTTGCGCAAACATCGACTTATAGTCTTCGGCAGATTGATCCTTAAATAAATCTGCCATATAGTAGCTAAGCGAATCGATGTGCTCTCTAAATAAGTAGCCATTGTTTACATGGAGCGGCTCTACCCTAAAATCCATATAAATATCAAATTGAGGAACACTGGTACTCAACATTTGACCATCTTCGGAATAGATCGTACCACGCTCAGAATCAATATCAGCAATACGCTGGTGAAGACTATCACTCATGCTTCTCCAGTACTTGCCCTGTACTTGTTGAATATAAAAACCTTTACCAATAATAGCTGCAGCTACAATCACAACAAAAACGAAGCTTAAATAAACCCTCCATAATATGTCTTTTTTGATATCCACTTGGCTTGCTATTTTTTTGTTGGTTCAACAGATTTTTCTACTTGTAATCTTTGTGGTAATTCCTTGGCAACTTTTAACCCTAAAGGCTCGGTGGCCTTTATCACTTGGTTCTCTTCACTTTTAAACATCACTTCACCCTTAATGGTCTTGTATTCGAACTGTAACTCTTTTAATTGTTTGTTAGTGTCATTAATTCTTCTAATTGCGCGGTCGGCCAAATGACCATTTGCGATATAAATCACTGCTAGCAGAGATAGAAATAAAAAGAAAGGAATATTGTTAGCTATCCACTGATAATTCAATAATCCTTTAAGTGGATTTTTATTACTACTTGAATTATTTACTGGTTGTTCGCTCACGGCTTTTTTTTAAATTTTTTCTGCAATTCTTAATTTGGCGCTTCTACTTCTTGTATTATTTTTTAACTCTTCTTCGGTTGCAGTAATTGGCTTTTTAGTAATCACTTTAAACACATCCTCTTTGTTATCAGGCAAAAAGGGGTGGTTAGGGGTTTCTATGAAACTCCCTTGACGGAAAAAGTTTTTTACCATCCTATCTTCTATCGAGTGAAAAGTGATGATAGCCACGCGGCCACCGGGGTTGAGCACGTCAGGGACCTGACTGAGCATTGATTCTAAAACCCCCATTTCGTTGTTCACTTCCATTCTTAAGGCCTGGAAAACTTGAGCCAAATACTTATTGGGATTTCCCTTTACGACAGGAGCAATCAGTGATTTAAATTGTTCGATGGTGCTAACCGATACATGTGCACGTGCAGAAACAATATGTGCTGCAAGTGTTTTTGAATTGGTTACTTCGCCATACTGCTCAAATATTTTATGTAGTTGAGCAGCGGTATAATTTCGAACAACGTCCTCGGCAGATAAAGCTTGTCGTTGATCCATGCGCATATCTAGCGGACCAGAAAAGCGAATAGAAAAACCACGATCACCTTTATCAAATTGATGGCTACTCACGCCTAAATCGGCTAAGATGCCATCAACACCTGTTACTTTGTGTAAACGCAAAAAGCGTTGGAGGTTACTAAAGTTTTCTGGAATGAAAACAACGCGTGCGTCATCCATAACGTTGCGTTTTGCATCGGTGTCCTGATCAAAAGCAAATAGTTTACCTTTTTCATTTAATTGAGATAAAATACCTGCGCTATGACCCCCACCCCCAAAAGTGCAGTCGACATAAATTCCATCTGGCTTAATGTGCAAGCCATCTAGGGTTTCATGAAAAAGGACAGGAATGTGGTAACCTTGATTGGTATGTCCTTGTTCCATAAATCCTTAATCTTTTTTGTCGTTACTGGTCATCACTTCATGGGCCAATTCACTAAAGGCCTCTGGAGAGAAATCCTCAAAGAGCTGTTTGTACT
>JBIIZN010000095.1:0-6537 GCA_044346275.1 Sediminibacterium sp. | reverse complement strand
CTAACTTATCTAAATTCGATTGTGTGTATTTCATAGTCAATTACAACAAAAATTGTTCTAACAAATGTAAGCGACTATCCTACCAAAACAAGATTTCGAAAAAAGTATTTATTCACATTAATTGCCCTTAGGAACCATTTTTATGACTGGTACAATCATTTCTTCTAAACTTATCCCCCCATGTTGAAAAGTATTTTTATAATAGCTCACAAAGTGGTTGTAATTATTGGGATAACAAAGGAAGTCATCCTCTTTTGCAAACACATAACTAGAGTTTACGGTAGGAACGGGAAGTCCTGCTTTTGTAGGATCTTTAAATGCTAAAACCTCTTTTGCATCATAGTCTAAATTGCGTCCATGTTTGTAACGCAAATTAGCAGTGGTTTGCTTATCACCTATAATTTTAGTAGGATTGTTTACACGTACACTTCCATGATCTGTGGCAAGCACAATTTTAATTTTTTTATCAGCAATTTTTTTAAGCGCCTGAAATAATGGACTATGCTCAAACCAGCTTTTGGTAAGGCTTCTGTAACTAGATTCATCACTAGCTAGTTCTTTTAAAACTTCCATTTCAGTTCTTGCATGACTTAACATATCTACAAAATTATAAACAATAACACTGAGGTCGTTTTGTAATAAATTGTGCATGTTGGCAAGCAATTGCTGCGCATCGGCATGGTTCACAATTTTATGATAGCCCACGCGCAAATCATCTTTTTTTAATTTGGCAAGATGTGCGCGCATAAATGTTTCTTCATATAAATTTTTACTCCCTTCGTCGTCATCGTTTTTCCACTCCTCCTTAAACTTCTTTTCAATGTCTATGGGAAGCATGCCCGAAAAAATAGCATTTCTACAATAATGGGTAGCGGTGGGTAAAATAGAGTAAAAAGTATCTTCTTCTAATACCCTAAAATATTCTTGAAAAATGGGTTGAATGGCCTTCCACTGATCAAAGCGTAAATTGTCAATTAAAATAAAAAAAGTACTCGTTCCTTTTTCGACGTGGGGTAGTACTTTAAACTGCAAGAGTTGATGGCTCATGATAGGTGCATGTGCTGCACCTGGCGCTACCCAGCTCTCATAATTTTTACTGATGTATTTAAAAAATGCAGCGTTGGCTTCCTTTTTTTGGGCTTGTAAAATTTCACGCATTTCTGGACTATCCGATTTCTCCATTTCAAGTTCCCAATACACCAGTTTTTTATAAATTTCCATCCACTCATGAAAGTCAGGATTTTCCTGAAGCTGCATAAATAGTTTGGTAAACTCTTGCTGGTAGGCGGCCGTGGTGCTCGCAGCTACCAGGTCTTTTTTGTCCATTATTTTTTTAAGACTCAGTAGTACCTGATTTGGATTCACGGGCTTAATCAGGTAATCGCTAATTTGTCTACCTATGGCCTCATTCATGAGGTTTTCAGTTTCGTTTTTTGTTATGAGTACCACAGGTAAATGCGGGTGGTCCAATTTAATGCGGCTCAGGGTTTCAAGGCCACTTATACCAGGCATGGTTTCGTCTAAAAGCACCACGTCAATCGCGTTTTCAATGGTACTCGATCCCAAATATTCAATGGCGTCATATCCGTTGGTAAACGTGACTACTTCATAACCCTTTTGTGTTAAAAAGATTTGTTGAGATTGAAGGCTATCTACTTCATCATCAACCCATAATATCCGTCCTAATTGCATCAATTGAAGGTATTTAGTTAAAAAACGCTCCGTAAATCTATTTCATTCTTTGCTATCGAACTTCTATTTGTATTTTCGCAGCAGCCCACCAGTGGGAGTTTAACAATTTAACAACAGGCATGGCAGCACCCAAAAGAAAAATCATCAACGATCCGGTGTACGGATTTATCACCATTAATCACCCCCTGATTTTTTCAATCCTGGCCCATCCTTATTACCAAAGATTACGCAGAATCACTCAAATGGCCATGGGTCAGCTCGTGTATCCTGGCGCCGTGCATACCAGATTTCATCATTCATTAGGGGCGTATCATTTAATGGGTAACGCTGTAAATGAATTAAGAAGCAAAGGCACAGAAATTACTGAAGAAGAAGAGATAGCGGTTAAGGCTGCTATTTTATTACATGATATTGGACATGGACCTTATTCGCATGCACTCGAACATGTGGTTGTAAAAGGGGTACATCACGAAGCTCTTTCGCTTCAAATTATGCACGAAATGAACGATGCATTTGATGGTCAACTCACCCTTGCCATACAAATTTTTACGGGCGCCTACCATAAACCTTTTTTACACCAACTCATTAGTGGACAGCTCGACGTAGACCGCATGGACTACCTGAGTAGAGATAGCTTTTTTTGCGGCGTGAGCGAAGGCGTAATTGGTTACGACCGAATTTTAAAAATGCTCGTCGTGGTAGACGGTCAACTCATGATTGAAGAAAAAGGAATTTATTCGGTCGAAAAATTTTTAGTGGCACGCCGTCAAATGTACTGGCAGGTATACCTGCATAAAACAGTTTTATCTGCCGAAAAAATGATGGTTAAAATTTTAGAACGTGCGCGCAGTTTATATACAAGCACCGATGCAGCCATGCAAACGGGGTCGGCACTGGATTATTTTTTAGGTACATTTAATGGTAGTATGGACGCCTATGCGCTTGCCCAGTTTTGCGCGTTAGATGATCATGATATTATGCATGCCATAAAACGCTGGAGCGCACATCCAGACAAGGTTTTATCGCTTTTATGTAGCCGTTTTTTAACGCGTGAACTATATAAAACAACCATACAATCGGAACCTTTTTTACCAGACACCATTACTGCTAAGCAAAAAGAAAGTTTGGAATCATTTGCATTGGACCCCTCCGAAGTTGATTATGTTTGTTTTACCGGAGTAGCCACTAATACACTGTATCAAACCAAAGACGAACGCATCAATATTTTATTTAAAGATGGAAGCATTAAAGACATTTCATTAATTGACAATGCCCTCATCCATCAAAATTTATCTGCTGCTGTCAAAAAAAATTACATTTGTCAACTACTATAATATTCTAGTATGCAATTCACTGCACAACAAATTGCTTTAATCGTTTCGGGTACCATCGAAGGCAATCCGGACACCACTGTTAGTTCATTTGGTAAAATAGAAGAGGCCACAGCTGGGCAACTTTCTTTTTTAGCCAACCCAAAATACAATGACTATTTATACACTACAAATGCGTCACTCATCATTGTAAATGAAAGTTTGCAATTACAAAAAAACATTACAGCTACACTGGTGCGCGTAAAAGATGCATACACTGCATTTGCTACTCTTTTAACAACCTATCAAAACTTAAAAGCACAGCAAAGAAAAGGGATTGAAACACCTAGCCATATTGCTTCTACAGCTACACTTGGCAACGATGTTTATATTGGCGCTTTTGCATACATTGGTGAAAAAGTAAAAATTGGCAACAACACCAAAATTTTTCCGGGTGCTTTTATTGCAGAAAATGTGCGCATTGGAAACAACACCACCATTCATGCGGGTGTAAAAATTTATGAAGATTGTGTGATTGAAAATGATGTGATTATTCATGCAGGGACCGTAATTGGAAGTGATGGATTTGGCTTTGCACCTCAACCCGACGGTAGCTACCAAAAAGTACCTCAAATAGGAAACGTTATAATTGAAGATCAGGTAGAAATTGGGGCAAACACCACCATTGATAGGGCTACCATGGGTTCTACCATCATTAAAAAAGGGGTTAAACTCGATAACCTCATACAAATTGCCCATAATGTAGAGATAGGCAGCCAAACCGTGATTGCCGCACAAACCGGCATTAGTGGCAGCACCAAACTGGGCCAAAAAATAATGATTGGCGGTCAGGCCGGTATAGCTGGACATTTAACCATCGCAGATGGGGTTAAAATAGCCGGCGGTGCTGGTGTCACCAAAAATTTGGATGGTACAGGAAAATCCTACGCAGGCTTCCCTGCCGAAGAAGCCAAACAGTCATTAAAAACCCAGGTTTATACCAGACAACTCCCAGAATTGGAAAAAAGGGTTAAAGAATTGGAAAAATTAGTGGCAGAATTGGTTCAAAAAGAGCCTAAATAGACCAAAACAGTGGTTTAACCACCCATAAATCATATTTTTGTGTTAGATTTTTCGAATTTAACACACTAGCATGGATCAACACTTTAACCCAGACAAGCAACATACCCTAGCAAGCTCTATTGGTATCAGCGGTACTGGATTACATACAGGCGCACTTGTAGACATGATGCTCAAGCCAGCCAACCCAGGTTTTGGATTTCAATTTCAAAGAACCGACTTAGAAGGACAGCCCATTATCAAGGCCGATTGCGACTTGGTAACTGATACTAGCCGTGGTACCACCCTTCAAGTTGGGGATGCAAAAATTAGTACGGTCGAGCATATTCTGGCAGCACTTGTGGGCATGGGTGTAGACAATGTACTCATCCAAGTGAACGGTCCAGAAATTCCTATTGTTGATGGCAGCTCGGCTCCCTTTATTGAACTTATAGATAAAGCAGGTGTACTCGAACAAGATGCAACCAAACAGTGGTATAGCATCGATGAAAATATTTTTCATTATGACGAAGACAAGCGTGTAGAAATGGTGGTGTTACCGGCTCTAGATTATCAAATTACAACACTGATCGATTTTAATAGTCCGGTATTAGGAACGCAACACGCAGGTTTAAAAACCATCAAAGATTTTAGAACGGAAATTGCACCTTGCCGTACCTTTTGTTTTTTACACGAGCTAGAAGCTTTACTAGATAACGATTTAATTAAAGGCGGTGACATCAACAATGCTATCGTAGTAGTAGACAGGCCAGTAACAGACGATGAAATGTCGAGGCTTGCAAAAGTATTCAAGCGCGAAAAAATTGAAGTAAAAAGCGAAGGCTATTTAAATAATTTAGAACTCCGTTTTCCAAACGAACCTGCAAGACACAAGCTACTAGATATTGTTGGCGACTTAGCACTGATTGGCTATCCAATTAAAGGTAGAATTATTGCGAATAGACCAGGTCATAGCAGTAACGTTGCTTTTGCTAAAAAAATAAAACAGTACATCAAAAAAAATAAACACGTTAAAGATGTACCGGTTTATGACCCTACCATTCCTCCTGTATTATCACTGGTGCAGATAGAAAAAACACTACCCCACAGACATCCGTTTTTACTAGTAGATAAAATCATTGAACTAACAGATACGTACATCGTTGGCGTAAAAAATGTTTCTTTCAACGAATGGTTTTTCCCAGGTCACTTTCCAGGAAACCCTGTTATGCCAGGTGTTTTACAAATAGAAGCACTTGCACAAACAGGTGGAATCCTTTGCATCAACTCCATGCCAGAAGGACTATACGATACCTACTTTTTAAAAATAGATAATTGTAAATTCAAACAAATGGTAAGACCTGGAGATACCATGGTTTTAAAACTAGAATTTACGGGACCTATTAGAAGAGGTATCTGCGAAATGCGTGGCACCGTTTATGTAGGTGGAAAAGTAGCTACAGAGGCAGACCTTGTGGCGCAAGTAGTAAAAAGATCCGAAGCACTTTAAAACAAACTCATGACACATCCATATACCTATATAGATCCCAATGCCAAAGTAGCGCCCAATGCAAAAATTGATCCATTTACCGTTATACATGGTGATGTTCAAATTGGAGAAGGCACTTGGATTGGAAGTAATGTAACCATCATGGATGGAACCCGTATTGGAAAAAATTGTAGAATATTTCCGGGTGCCGTACTTGGTGCAGTGCCTCAAGATTTAAAATTTGACGGCGAAAAAACAACTGTAGAAATTGGAGACAATACCACCATTCGTGAATTTGTAACCATCAATAGAGGTACCACCGATCGTTGGAAAACCAAAGTAGGTAACAACTGCTTGATTATGGCCTACTCGCACGTAGCGCATGATTGCATCATCGGCGACAATTGCATTTTAAGCAATAGCGTGCAACTAGCGGGTCACGTTGTATTAGGTGACTGGGTTTGGATTGCAGGCGTGAGTGCGGTACACCAATTTGTAACCATTGGCCAGCATGCTTACATTGCTGGAGGTAGCCTTGTAAGCAAAGACATTCCTCCATATATTAAAGCAGTTCGCACCCCTTTAAGTTATGGTGGTGTAAACAGTGTAGGACTTAAACGTAGAGGATTTGAACTTCAGCGTATCAATCATATATTAGATATCTACCGTATTATTTTTAATAAAGGGCTCAATACCACACAAGCACTAGAATTTATTGAAGAAGAATTACCAGCGAGTGACGAGCGTGATGAAATTGTAACTTTTATTAGAGAAAGTGGACGTGGTATTATCAAAAGATTTGTAAAAGGCGCAAGCGAAGAAGATTAATACCATGCAGATCCAACTCGAGCAAATCGGAAAAAAATACAATCGGGAATGGATTTTTCGTGGACTATCCTTTACTTTTTCGCCAGAAAAAAAATATGCCATTACAGGACCCAACGGATCTGGCAAAAGTACACTCCTACAAACAATTGCTGGTAGCAC
>JBIIZN010000094.1:0-6576 GCA_044346275.1 Sediminibacterium sp. | reverse complement strand
TCAAATTATTGCCGAAGACAGCAACTGGTCTATTTTATCCCTAAAGAAATAAGCATGCTTACCATCAACACATCAGATATAAGTCCATTAGAACTTCAGGGATATTTACAAAGTGCCATTGCGCCTAGGCCTATTTGTTTGGCGTCTACCATCGATAAAGAAGGTCAGGTAAACCTAAGCCCGTTCAGCTATTTTAATTTATTTAGCATGAACCCACCTATTTGTATTTTTTCGCCTTCCAGAAGAGTGAGAGATAATACCACCAAGCATACCCTCGAAAATTTAAAAGAAGTACCAGAGTGTGTAATCAATATTGTAAACTATGCCATGGTGCAGCAGGTATCACTCTCAAGTTGCGAATACCCTAAAAATATTAATGAATTTACAAAAGCAGGATTTACACAAATCCCTTCCGATCTAGTGGCCCCTCCAAGGGTTGCAGAGTCGCCCATACAACTTGAATGTACTGTTGCGCAAATTATTGCACTTGGCGAAAAAGCAGGCGCTGGAAATTTAGTACTCGCCGAAATAAAAAAGATTCACATTGCAGAATCGGTACTAAATGCAAACAATAAAATTGATCAAGCAAAACTTGATTTGGTTGCAAGACTTGGTGGAGATTGGTATGCAAGAATTAATGAGCAAAATTTATTTGAGGTAACCAAGCCCAACACACAGCTAGGCATGGGTTTTGACGTGTTACCTAAATTTATTAGAGATCATGCTGGATTAACTAGCAACGAAAAAGCGCAGCTTGCAAATTGCACAACACTTCCAGCGTTGCTCGCACAAAATGCAGATACCCAGGTAAACTTAACGCCTACAAGTATTGAAGCCATTAAACTAGAACTAGCAAATAACAATGCACAAAGTGCTTGGACGATTATTGAAAAATCAGCTTCGCATCAATAATACCAAGTCCATCCGATATTAATGTTGTAAAATTAGGATTTTCCGTTTTTTGCTTTTCGAGATAGGTTCTTATTGTTTTTGAAAGTGGACCGGCCTGCTCTGTAGCTGCAATAATTTCTAAAATTTCGAGTGCACAAAGCCAATCATTTTTATGGGATGCTAGTACTTGATTAAATATATTTTCAAGTTCCGCTACTTGCGCAGAAGTGATGGATGCTAATTCAATTTGTCCTCTTATTTCTCTAACCTTTGTAAACAGTGCATGATAGGCATAGTCGTTACCTGAATAACTTGGCTGGTGGGTTTGCTCAGGCGATACATACAACTGATCTTCAAAAGTGCTAATATCGGCAGGTCCATTAAACACAGATACAATAGAGGCGCCAACTGCCATATCAAATACACCCCATGATGGGTCAAACAAAACAAGTCCTTCTTTACTTTTTACAGTACAAGATGTAAATGAAAAAATTAGATTTTTAGTATCCTGTTTTGTGATGTCTCTTAAAATACCTTGAACAGTAATACCTGATTCAAATGATAAAAGCACTTCTTGATTGAGTTCAATTCCGGCATCAGAAAGGTCTTGATCTGTAAAATCTTCGAGCGGCTTTTTGGCGCCCATTAAATTTCCTACTGGCGATCCAAAACCGTCTGCATGATAATTTTTTCCATGACCTTGTAACTGCTTATGGCTAGCTGCTAAAGCCGTAGGCCCTGTTGTTTTTATATACGCCACGCTAGAACCTGGCCCTTCTAAAACCTGCGTGCACACACCTGATACCTGAATGCCTGAACTATATTCTAGGGTGCAAATATTTTTACACTCAATGGCTTTTTTTACACTGAATAAACCGCCAACTCTAAACGCCATGCTGCTTTCAAACTGTTTTAAAACATCAATTAAATTTTGAAAGGTAGGTGTTACAAATAGCTGTGGCTGTGGCTTGGTAATATCATATGAATAGGTAAGTGCATCAATGTTGTAGGGTATTTTTTTAACCTCAGGACGCATACAAGATGCGCTCTCCCCTATTGATGACAACAAACCTGCGCCGTAAATTTTGGGTTGATCGAGTGGCCCAATTAAACCATACTCGACGGTCCACCACTGCAATCTACTTAGTAGTGCCATTTCGGAAGGTTCGCCTAAATTTTGTTGTTGTTCAAAAATAGTAGCTTCTGTTTTTTTAATTACGGCTTCATCTATCCCTGGCATTTCTTTTAAAATAGAAAGCTGTCTGATAGTTTCGTAGAGTTCAAAATCTTTGGAAGAAAAAATAGCTTTGGTTCCAATAAATCCAAGATAACTTAAGTATTGATTGTAATCGGTGTCACTAATAATAGGTGCATGTCCCGCCGATTCATGAATAATATCCGGTGCACTGGTATATTCAATATGTTCTAGTTGTCTAATATCGGCAGCAATAACAAGTACCCTATATGCCTGAAATTCCATAAATGCAGCAGGCGGAATAAATCCATCCACAGTTACTGCACCCCAACCAATATTTGCCAGTGCATCATTTATTTCTTGTAAGCTTGGAATTTTTTCGATGGTTAACCCGGCCATTTTTAAGCCCGGTATATAAGGGTAGTAAGCGGCGTCTTTCAGGAAACTATAATTTTGACGCATCACATACCTCCAAACAGCATGGTCTACACTGGTATACTTTTCGTAACGCTGATCTACTATGTATTTGGCTAAATGCGGCGGCAAATTTGCCACCTGCTCATTGTTAAAATTATTCATAGACTCGCTTCCTTGTAAAAAGCTAAAGTAGTACAAATTAAATAAAATAACAAACGTTAGTTTTTAGTTAAATGGGGTGGCCCATTTTTTATCGATGTACACATTTGTACCGGCAAGTGTCTTTAAAAAAGCAACTACTGCTGCAATTTCGGCGGGCTGTAAATTTAAACGCTGCACATTAACACCATTTGGTTTTAGGCGCTGATCTAAGTTTCTATTGTCATTAATAAATCCTCCATAATGAGAAACAGCAGTTGCTAGATCCCTAATACCACCTGTATGCATTAACCGCGTATTTAATTCGCCCCTATTATTAACGAGGTCGCGAAGTGTAGGAGCGCGGGTAACATTAATATCTTGACCTGCGCCAACTGCCAGTGAAATAATACCATTGTTTCGGGTGTTCGGATCAATATCAAATTCAGGTGCGTTGTGACAACCATTGCAACCAAGCCCTCCACCAATTCTACTGCTATTGCCATCAAAAACAGGGGGTGTTAAAAATAAATCTTTACCGGTATTTTCTTGTGCCGTAAAATTTGGAAAAGGTTGTCTATCATTATTTACCTGTGCTCTACCCACATCATATTTTGCATCAAAAGATTGAATACTTCTAATAAATTGTCCTAAACATTCTTGTAATCGGGGCTCTGTAACAGCAATGTCTCCATAGGTGAATTTGAAGAGTTCATTGTAATAATCGGTAGCCTGTAACTTGGCTAAGAGTGCTGCTATGCCCGCTCTTCCGGCTTGTCCACTAAAGCCCATCTCTTTATGATCGGCAATGGGTTGTGTGGTTTGATTTTCTAAATTAGCCGCTCTTTCGTCCCAAAAAAACTTAGCCTCCACACCAAATCTTTCATTGACCAATCGCATAGAATGTCTATCCGTTAATCCACCTGCGACACCAGAACTAATGAGTGCTGTATCTGAAAATGCAAAAGCTTGTTTATGACAACTCGCACAAGAAATGGTATTGTCAATACTTAATTTTTTATCGTAAAATAAAACCCTCCCAAGTGTTGCTTTGGCATTGGTGATAGGATTGTTGCCTGTATTATCTTTTGTTATATAGGCAGGCTTTGTTTGCGCCGCATAGTTGGCTAAATTATTGAGATCTATTTGTGCACCAAAGGCTGCTGCAACTGCTGTGTAAACCGTTTGCCCTGTGGCAGTGGTATCAGCTTTAGAGCAAGCTACTAGTAAAACAATTGCAGCAACAATACTTGAAAAAATTAGGGGGATTTTTCGCATCAATTTATTTTTTGGATAAGACCCAGGACACACAATAAGGTTTAAAGTACAACCTTAGTTCCACTGCCAATTATTTGTTAATACCCTAGATTCAAATTTCTCTTCTTCACTATCAGGAAGATTTGCAAAGAAATCGATTCCAGTTAGCGCCTCAATATAATCTATTGACACCACAAACTGCTTAAGTGGCTGCGTACTTCCTGCATTGGGAAGTAAAAAAGCAATGGCTTCTACCCTTGTTTTTGTTTGCTTGAACACCATTTTATAATAAGCACAAGGAACCGTTATATTTTGGTTAACGGTGCCGCAGCTTTTGTTTAACAGAGGCCCCGTTACTACATACAACCCATTTTTTTCAAGTGCCCAATCCCTTACTTTATCTTCAAGCTTAGACCAAATACCTCTATTTAAAGCAGGCACTTGTGGCGACATATTAGACATATAAAAACTTTCGTTCATAGAAATAGCATTCAGTTTCATGTCGGCTGCAGGACACAAATGCCCCCTATCATACCCAGATTTTGTATAACTACTCGGCCCTACCGGATTTGACAAAAGTGGATCAGGCAAAAATTTTGAACTACGTTTTTCAGAACCATTGATTGATGCAGGAGTTAAATAATAAGCCACCCATTCTGCCTGCTTATCAGCTTCACTGTAGGAAAGCGTATAGTAGGTATGTTTTATGGTAATTCCTTTATTGTTTGCAGGTAAGAGGGTGTCAGAAACGGCCCCTACAGTTCCTATGCAAAAAACAAGGAAACAAAGCCCTAAAAAAGCCCGTAGGCGCAGGGTTTTTAGAAATAATGAAGCTTTTGGATGCATTTCATCCAATATTAGTCAATTTTACACAGACGCAATATGACTTTTACAAAATTTTTAGCATCAAAATAAGTACCTTTAAACTATGCGACTGAAACAAACCATAAAACAACTTTTAGCCCTGGCTATGCTGGTTGTTTTTGCGTTTAGTATTACGCCGCAAAAAACCATTCACGATTTTGTAGCGCCACACAAAGATCCTACAAAATGTGAGGTTCACATTAAAGGACCTATTGAACAGGTAGAAAAAACCCAACTCCATTGTACGTTTGATTTTCAGGTTGCTACTACCCCATTTGTCAATTACAATTTTACCATTGACATCCCAGTACAATTAGTAGCAAGAGCTCAAAATGATTTCTACAAAGAAACACAGAATCATACCTTTCCTCTTTCTAAAGATTCACGTGGTCCACCTCATTGCTAATACCTACTAGCAATTTTTAAATTTTCGTTTTTTAAGTATTCAATTTATTATTTTGAATTGTATCAAATGTATTGTGTCATTGTGCATCATGACATGCCTAACAATATTTCAAACGAATGCCCAAAAATGTGATTTGGTGCTTTCAGGTGTTGTTATGGATGCATCCAACAACGCACCTCTTGAAAAAGCAGTGGTTGAAATCAAAGAGTTAGGTGTTAAATTTATTACAGACATTGAAGGCCATTACCATTTTTATAACTTGTGTAAAGGCAGTTATACCATTGTGGTAAACCACATGAGCTGTGACAGCATTAAATACAAACTAAGCATTCAGCAAAATATCATTCAAAATTTTAAATTACCACACGCCATTAATGAACTTGAAAATGTGAGTGTAAACGCCAAAAGAGACCTCAATGTAAATTCAATCAAAGAGGTGATTAGTAGTAAAGTAGTGGATGCAACAAGAGGACAAAGTTTGGGTGAAGTATTAAGTCGCGCCAATGGCGTTACTGTTTTACAAACAGGAAGTACCATTTTTAAGCCCGTAATACATGGGCTGCATAGCCAGCGGGTACTACTCATTAATAACGGTGTTAGGCTGGAGAGTCAACAATGGGGCAGCGATCATGCACCTGAAATTGACCCGTTTATCGCCGAAAAATTTACGGTTATTAAAGGTGCAGGCGCTTTAAAATATGGCAATGATGCAATAGCAGGCGCCGTATTAATTGAACCAAAAGCCTTACCCAAACAAGCCCAAACGAATGCCGAATTTAATACTGGTTATTTTTCCAACAACAGACAATATGTTGTAAATGGGATGATTGAATCATCACCGGTAAAATATCCTGAATTAAGCTACCGCGTGCAGGCTACCTATAAAAAAGGAGGCAATGCGAGAACACCAAACTACTGGCTACACAACACTGGATTACAAGAGTTTAATTATTCGGGTGCTGTAGGACTTAGAAAAGAAAAATACAACACCGAGTTATTTGTAAGTAGTTTTAATACAGACCTGGGTATTTTTATTGGATCGCATGTAGGCAATTTAAGTGATTTACAAAACGCTATTAATGCAAGTAAACCTACCCAAAATATTGATGCTTTTAGTTATGCTATTGGAAGGCCCAAACAAAATGTACAACACTACACGGTGAAATCTAAATCACAATTTTATTTGCCCAATAACAATAAAGTCAATCTTTTAGTGTCTTATCAAAAGAACCTAAGAAAAGAGTTTGACCGGGCAATGCTCTCCAATCGACCAGAATTGGATTTAGATATTTCAACCACCATGGCTGATGTTAATTTTGAAACTGCGCCTACAAAAAAAATAAGTAGCAATATTGGTATAGTGGGTATGCTGCAAGAAAATATTTGGGCAGGTAGTCGTTTTTTTATT
>JBIIZN010000093.1:0-6707 GCA_044346275.1 Sediminibacterium sp. | reverse complement strand
AAGTATCAGATACCAGACCACAGGTGAAAGAAGAAGTCATGAGCCTTGGTGCTAAATTTATTGAAGTAGAAGGCGCAGCCGATGCATCAAAAGCAGGTGGATATGCAGTAGAGCAATCCGACGAATTTAAACAAAGACAACAACAAAGACTTGCAGAGTCTATCGCTAAAGCAGATATCATTATTACAACGGCGCAAATTCCTGGTAAAAAAGCGCCGATATTAATTACCGACGCTATGTTAAAATCTATGAAGCCAGGAAGTGTGGTGATAGATTTAGCAGCTGCTACAGGTGGTAATACCGCTGTTACAAAAAACAATGAAACCATTGTTTATGAAGGTGTAACTATTTTAGGTAATAGTAATTTGGCTTCTGATATGCCTTCTGATGCAAGTAAATTATATGGTAAAAACATTTTAAACTTTTTGCAACTCATCATTACCAAAGAAGGCGCACTCGAATTAAATTTTGAGGATGATTTAGTAAAAGGTTGTTGTATGGCGCACGAAGGTGCAGTGGTAAACGAGAGAGTAGCAGCACTGATTAATTAATTTTTTTGAAAAAATAATATGGGAGCAATTTTAAACTGGGCACAAGCACATATCGACATCATATACATTGTGGTGCTTTCGATTTTTTTAGGTATCGAAGTAATTGGTAGAGTACCAAGCGTATTACACACGCCACTTATGAGTGGGGCCAATGCCATTCATGGTGTCGTTATTATTGGCGCCATCATTGTAATGGGTAAAGTTGAGCCAGGGCATTATGTAACACTTGTCATTGGATTTTTAGCCGTGGTGCTTGGCACATTAAACGTGGTGGGTGGTTTTGTGGTAACAGACCGCATGTTAGAAATGTTTAAGAAAAAGAAGTAATCAAGGTAGCTGCCATTGTAGCATCAAATAAATCATTTATGGAATTAAGTATACTTACAATTTGTTATCTAATAGGGTCCCTTACATTTATTATTGGACTTAAAATGTTATCCCACCCAGAGTCTGCGCGTAAAGGTAATATGGTGGCTGCTGTAGGTATGTTTATTGCCATTTTTGGAACTATCTTTTTATACCAAGAAAATGGCGTGGGTTTACATAACTACGAATGGATTTTTGGTGCGTTGGTACTCGGTACTATTATTGGAACACTTGCTGCAAAGCGCGTAAAAATGACGGCCATGCCAGAGCTAGTGAGCTTATTTAATGGTATGGGTGGTGCTTGTGCTGCTTTAATTTCTGTTATTGAGTTTGGTCATATCGCTACTAAATATAGTGGTGAACATCCTAATCAAGCAGCTGCAACAGAGGGCACGTTATTGACTATATTTTTAGGACTTATTATTGGTGCGGTTTCTTTTGCAGGTAGTATTATTGCATGGGGTAAATTAAATGGCAAAATCAAAGATTTTTCTTTTAAAGGACAACAAGTGTTTAACCTTGTATTATTTTTTGCAACACTTGCCGTTGCGGGTTATTTAGTAGTAGCTATTGATAGCAATAACTATTTATTGTTTTATGGTATTTTAATTGCGGCACTTATTTATGGTGTTCTATTTGTACTTCCTATTGGCGGCGCCGACATGCCAGTAGTTATTTCATTATTAAACTCTTTTACCGGTGTAGCCGCAGCTTGTGGTGGATTCTTATACAACAACAGTGTTATGTTAACAGGTGGTATCTTAGTAGGTGCGGCTGGTACTTTATTAACGGTGCTCATGTGTAAAGCGATGAACAGGAGCTTAACCAATGTGCTCATTGGATCATTTGGTGGAAATGCTGCTGGTGGTGCATCTGCTGCTGGTGGTTCTCAAGGCGCCTACAAAGAAATATCTCTTTCTGATGCGGCTGTGTGTATGAGTTATGCCAACAAAGTTATTATTGTTCCTGGTTATGGTTTAGCAGTTGCGCAGGCGCAACACGTTTGTCACGAACTAGAAAAGTTATTAGAAGAAAAAGGCGTTGATGTAAAATACGCTATTCATCCAGTGGCAGGTCGTATGCCAGGTCATATGAACGTGTTACTAGCAGAAGCAGATGTGAGCTATGATAAGCTCATTGAAATGGAAGAAGCCAATGACGAATTTAAATCTACAGACGTGGTGCTTATTTTAGGCGCCAACGATGTAGTTAATCCAGCTGCTAAAACAGATCCTGCTTCTCCAATTTATGGCATGCCAATTTTAGAAGTAGAGCAGGCTAAAACAGTGATCGTTAATAAGCGAAGTATGAAGCCTGGTTATGCTGGTATCGAAAATGAATTATTCTTCCAGCCAAAAACTTCTATGTTATTTGGTGATGCAAAAGCTGCGCTACAAAAATTAGTAGCCGAAATTAAATCTTTATAATTTGTCTTTACCTGCGCCATTTTTACAAACTTTAGAAGGGGTAGTAGGTTTTAATAAAGCTGCTTTTGAAGCAGTGCATGCTAGCGGAGAAACCGTTACGGCTATTCGTGTAAATCCAAATAAAAATCCAGGTCAAATTTTATTTGAGCATACAAGCCCTGTGCCTTGGTGTAAACATGGACAATATTTAAATGCACGTCCTTCTTTTACACTAGACCCTAATTTTCATGCCGGTGCTTATTATGTACAAGACGCAAGTAGTATGTTTTTATGGCAGGCGCTTACACAAGTTGTTGGAGATAGCGATGGTTTAAAAGTGCTTGATTTGTGTGCTGCGCCTGGTGGCAAGTCTACTTTATTAAGTAGTTATTTTGAAAATGGACTGGTTGTTTCAAACGAAGTAATTAAGCAGCGCGCATCGGTACTTGTAGAAAATACGGGTAAATGGGGTGCACATAATATGGTGGTTACAAATAATGATCCCTCGCATTTTCAATCACTGTCTCAATTTTTTGATGTGATGGTGGTAGATGCGCCATGTAGTGGGAGTGGACTTTTTAGAAAAGACCCTACCGCCATGGATGGATGGAGTAAGGACCTTGTGGCACTTTGCGCACAGCGCCAACAGCGTATTTTAGCTGACGCATTACCGGCACTAGCGCTCGGCGGCATACTCATTTATGCAACTTGTTCTTATGATCCAAACGAAGATGAACATATTGCAGACTGGTTGGTAAACGAAATGGGTTTAACGCCACAGGCTATTGATATAAATAATTATCTAGGCATTGTAGAAACTGCCGCGCCTATTTCTAAAGCTCCGGGTTACCGGTTTTATCCAGATCAAATTAAGGGGGAAGGTTTTTTTATTGCGGCCTTTAAAAAAGAAAAAGGAGTTAGTAATACGCTTACGAGTTTTAAATCTAAAGATGCGGTTCTCGAAAAATTAACTAAAAAAATGCAGGAACAGTTAGTGGAGGTTTTGCCAGCCAATGATACGATTGCCACTTTTTTACAATCTGGTATGATTAAAGCGATTCCTGCTGTATTTGAGTCAAGTATTTTACAGCTTGCTTCTCAGTTGTATATTAAAAAAGCGGGTGTATCTGTTGGTGAATTAAAGGGAAAAGATTTTATACCTGCCCACGAGTATGCCCTAAGTTATTTGCCACTAGATAAATTTAATAGGGTTGATTTAGATAAAGAACAGGCGCTTTCGTATCTTAGAAGAGCCGAATTTAATTGTAGTGGTGAAAAAGGTTGGAATTTAATACGCTACAATGGACTTGGGTTAGGATGGGCAAAAATTTTACCGAATCGAATGAATAATTATTACCCGCAAGAGTGGCGGATTTTAAAAGCATAAATCATGCATATGAAAAATAGATTTTTTTACATGTTAACTGCAGCATTGTTTTTTTTAGCTTGTAATTCTAATGCACAAAATGTAGATGCAAATACATTTGAGCAAAAAATAAACGCTGGCGGTGTTCAAGTATTGGATGTAAGAACGGCAGGTGAATATAGTGGCTATCATTTAAAAAATGTTATGCTAGCAGACTGGACCAATAAGGCCCAATTTGAAGAGCGTGTTAAATATTTAGATAAAAACAAAACACTCTTAGTATACTGTGCAGCTGGTGGTAGAAGTGGACAGGCTGCTGTTTGGTTAAAAGAACAAGGCTTTAAAGAAGTGGTTAATTTACAAGGTGGCATAACGGCTTGGAATGCAGCAGGTAAGCCAGTTGTAAGAGAAGGAGGCGCAGTGGAACTTTCTACTGCTGCATTTAATGCAACGATTGCTAGTAGTGGCATTGTGCTAGTAGATATTGGAGCTGCTTGGTGTCCGCCATGTAAAAAAATGGAGCCTATTTTAGACGAGCTTTCAAAAACGCTGCAAGGTAAGTATACGCTATTAAAAGTTGATGGCGGCAACGATGTTACTGTTATGAAAGAGTTAGGCGCGGCGGTACTGCCCACTTTTATGGTATATAAGAACGGAAAATTAAGTTGGAAAAAAGAAGGAATTGCAACTTTAGAAGAATTAAAATCAGCGCTTACGCAGTAATTTTAATTTTCAGTGTTTATTTTATAGCCCCTTAAAAAATCGGTAACCTTCATTCTTTTTTTGCCTTCTAGTTGTAAGTCAAGCATATGAATGTAGCCGTCTGCAGATGCAAATTTTAAATAGGTTTTACCATCTGAGCTAACAGATCCTATTTTGTTTGTATGATTGCATATCTCCTTGGCTGATTCAAAAATCTTTAAAATTTTATCGTCAAGTTTTGTAAGTGCGCCAGGAAATGGAGAAAGCCCTCTAATTAAATTATAAATACTAGTAGCGTCCTGAGCCCAATCAATGGTACAGGTTTCGGTAAATATTTTAGGCGCGTGTTTTAATAAGGAAGGGTCCTGGTTAATAATGGCTTCCTGGTCTTTTTCAACCAATGTATTATTAATAAGCCCAGTTAGTGTCGTTACTAGGAGGTTGGCGCCAAGCACCATCATTTTATCATGAATAGTGCCAGCAGTATCAGATTCGCTAATTGATAATTTGTCTTGTAGTAAAATATTGCCCGTGTCTATGGCTGCTTTTAACTTGAAAGTGGTAACGCCTGTTTCTTTTTCACCATTGATAACTGCCCAGTTAATGGGTGCTGCACCTCTATATGAAGGAAGTAAGGATCCGTGCACATTAATAGTGCCCATGGGCGGCATGTCCCATACAATTTCTGGAAGCATTCTAAAAGCAACTACTACAAAAAGCGGTGCATCTAAAACCTTTAAAGCTTCTACAAATTCAGGATCTTTAAGTTTTGTAGGTTGTAATATCGGTAATTTATTTTCTACAGCATATTTTTTTACTGCGCTTTGTTGTAACTGAAGTCCACGGCCAGCTGGTTTGTCCGGCGCCGTAACAACGGCACAAATAGTAAATCCTGCTTCAACAAGCGCATCAAGCGATGCTACCGCAAAAGGGGGTGTTCCCATAAAAACAATACGTGTATCCTTTGGATTCATAGCGCTAAACCTTATTCAAAATCTGTGTAGAGTAAATATTTTTTTCTGATTTTCTTAAAAGCATTGAGACCTTCTGCCCAACTTGCTCTAATTTCTTTTTCTGAAGCACCAGCAATGATTTGTTTTTGAAGCGCATCATTTCCTGCAAGCTTGTTAAAGAAATAATCGGTAGGCTTGCCAGATTTTGGTGTAATAAAAAACTTCTCTTTTTCTGGAAATAGTTTGTATGCTTCTAGTAAGTAACTCAATTGTATTTTACCATCTACTTTTTGTAAAACGTCATTATCTGTGCCTGATAAATTCCAGCCATAACAAACCTGATCTTTTAATTTAGGTTCTTTTGCACCGTCTCTACTTGTTGGCGTAAAAGTGTACAAGGTTTTTGGTAAGCTAGGGTGTCCAAAAATAGCAAACGGAAAATCGGTGCCGCGGCCTTCACTTAAAACCGTCCCCTCAAACAAACAGTTGCTGCCATACCAATAAACAGACGCCATAGTACCTAGGTTTGGAGAAGGCTTAACCGGTAAAACGTATTTGCTTTTATGGGTGTAGTTTTTGTTTTTAATGATCGTAATATTTGGAAGTTTAGTTGCGCTCGCTGCAGCTTTTGCCCATTTTTCTCCAATGAGCATTTTAGCATATTCGCCCATGGTCATTCCGTAAACCATCGGTATTGGCTGCATGCCAACAAAGCTTTTGTAAGCGGTATCTAAAATAAGCCCATCTACATAAAAACCATTAGGATTAGGTCTGTCCAAAATAATAAGTGGCTTGTTGTTTTCAATGGCCGAGTTTATAAATTCCTCCAACGATGATATGTATGTGTAAAATCGAGTACCCACGTCTTGGATATCAAAAAGCATCACATCAACATCTTGTAAATCATCGGCACTTGGTCTTCTTTTTTTGCCATACAATGAAATCACAGGAATGCCTGTTGCCGCATCTTTATAGTCACCCACTTTTTCACCAGCATCGGCAGTGCCTCTAAAACCATGCTCAGGTCCAAATGCTTTGGTAATATTCATACCTAAACTCACCAGTGTATCCACTAAATGTTTGTTTTCAATGGTAGCGGTATGGTTGGCAAATAAGCCAATTCTTTTACCTTTTAACGCAGGAAGGTATTCGCTGGTTTGATAAGCGCCAGGCTTAATTTCTTGGCTAAAAGCATTCATACTCAAGGCGAGGGCCAGTATAAATAGGTATATTTTTTGCATGGTGGTGTTTTTTAGGACATTTGCGCCCGAAAGTTACTCAAAAATACTTGCCAAAACCTCGTTTTTGGTTTGTACTTTTGCCGTTCGGCCCTGCCGAAATCTTTCAATTACAAATAAATAAC
>JBIIZN010000156.1:0-21160 GCA_044346275.1 Sediminibacterium sp. | reverse complement strand
TAAGGTACGTTTTACTTCCTCTTCTTCAAAGGCTTCAACAATATCCCCTACTTTAAGGTCACTAAAGTTTTTGATGGTTAAGCCGCACTCCATATTGGATACAACTTCTTTAGCATCATCTTTAAATCTTTTGAGACTTCCAAGTTCGGCTGCTTGTCCTTCTCCTTTAGGATATTCAACAATACCGTCTCTGATAATTCTAATTTTACTGTTACGGCTAATTTTTCCGTCAAGTACATAACAACCAGCCACAGTGGCTTTGTCAAATTTGAATACTTCACGTACTTCAACGTTCGCAATAATTTTCTCTTGGTACTTAGGTTCAAGCATACCCTCCATCGCGCTCTTGATTTCATCAATTGCGGTGTAGATGATAGAGTATAATTTGATTTCAACACCTTCAGTTTCTGCAAGTTTATTAGCCTGCATAGAAGGACGAACGTTAAATCCAATGATGATCGCATCAGATGCAGCGGCAAGTAGTACATCCGATTCTGAAATCTGACCTACACCCTTTAATACCACTCTAATAGCAACTTCGGCAGTAGATAATTTTTGTAATGAATCCGATAAGGCTTCTACAGAACCATCCACGTCACCTTTAATGATGATGTTTAATTCTTTAAAGTTACCTAGTGCTAAACGTCTACCAATTTCATCAAGTGTGATATGTTTTCTAGCACGTAAACCTTGCTCACGTAATAACTGAGCACGTTTGGTCGCTACTTCTTTTGCTTCTGCTTCGTCTGTAAATACTTTAAACTTTTCACCAGCTTGTGGTGCACCATTTAAACCAAGTATCACAACAGGTGTAGATGGAGGTGCTACTTCAATACGTTGGTTACGCTCATTAAACATCGCTTTTACACGACCATAATGTTGTCCAGAAACTATGAGGTCTCCTTGACGAAGCGTTCCGTTTTGAACTAAAATAGTGGCCACATATCCACGACCTTTATCTAGAGATGCTTCAATTATAGTTCCAGAGCCTTCTTTGTTAGGATTGGCTTTTAAATCTAATAGTTCAGCTTCTAATAATACTTTTTCTAAAAGCGCATCCACATTTAAACCTTGTCTAGCAGATAATTCTTGGTTTTGGAATTTACCACCCCAAGCTTCTACTAAAATGTTCATTTGTGAAAGTTGCTCGTATATCTTTTGTGGATTGGCTCCGTCTTTATCAATCTTGTTCACCGCAAAAATCATTGGTACGTTTGCAGCTTGTGAGTGCGAGATGGCTTCTTTTGTTTGTGGCATCACGGCGTCATCGGCAGCAACTACAATAATTGAAATGTCGGTTACCTTAGCACCACGTGCACGCATCGCGGTAAACGCTTCGTGACCCGGTGTATCTAAGAAAGTAATAGCTTTTCCTGTTGGCGTTGTTACCTCATAAGCACCAATGTGCTGTGTAATACCACCCGCTTCACCTGCAACTACGTTTGCATTACGGATATAATCTAGTAATGAAGTTTTACCGTGATCCACGTGACCCATAATGGTTACAATTGGTGCACGTACTACAAGTGAAGATTCATCATCTTCATCTTCCTCTTCATCAAATTCATCAACATCATCAATACCTATAAATTCTACTTCAAATCCAAATTCGCTAGAAACAAGTTCAATAACTTCTGCATCCAAACGTTGGTTGATAGAAACCATAATACCAAGGTTCATACATTTTCCAATAACGTCTGCAAAGCTTACATCCATTAAGTTTGCCAACTCACTCACGGTAACAAATTCTGTTACTTGTAGTTTGTTATCTTCTGTCATTTCACCCATCGCTTCTGCTGCTTCGTCACGCTTAGCTCTGCGGTATTTTGCTTTTAAGCTCTTACCTTTCCCGCCAGCACCTGCAAGCTTCGCTTGGGTTTCTCTGATTTTTTCTTGAATTGCTTTTTGATCAATTTCTTTATCCTCGATTGGGGCACGTTTGCCTCTATCATTTCTATTACCACCTCTGTTACCACCTGGTCCACCGCCTCTATTAAATTGACCACCGCCACCGCCCTGACTATTTCTGTTGTTAGCAGCAACAATAGGTCTGTTAGGACCGCTTACTGGTTTGCCATCTGCGCCAAGAGTTGGAGCAGCAGGTGCTGGTTTGCCATCTACAGGAATACGTTTACGCTTGCGCTTTTCGTCTCTTGCCGCTGGCTTAGGACGTGTATCACTATTGATAGGTAATTCAATTTTTCCTAAAATTTTTGGACCTTCTAATTTGTCAGCCCTAATATTTTCGATGGTAGGAGGAGCGTCTTCTTCGCTTACTTTTGGAGCAGGCGCTACAACAGGTTCTGCAGCTACTGCAGATTCTTCAGCTACTTTTTTCTTGGTCGTTTTAGCAGCCGGCTTTTCTACTTCCTCCGCTGGGGTATCCTCTGCTTTTTTCTTCGCTGCTTTTTTAGGACGTGTAGATGAATCAATCGCAGATAAATCAATTTTATTGATCACTTTTGGCGCCTCAATTTCTGGAGCCACTGTTTTTTCTACCGCAGGTGCTTTTACTTCTGGAGCTGGAGGTGCAGAAACAACAACTGGCTCTTCTTTGCGCACTTTCTTATCTTCTTTTTTAGCAAAAGAAAGATCTTCTTCATCTCTTTTTTTCTTGGGCTCTGCCTGCGCAGCAACCTTAGGTATCTCTACCTGATCGGCTTTATTCTTAGCAACTTTATCTCCTTGGAACTCTGCTTGTAAAGCATAGTACTGGTCTGATGAAAGTTTTGCCGTAGGCTTTAACTCATCACGACTAAAACCTTTTTTCACTAAGAACTCAACCAAGGTATCTTGGCCAATGTTGAACTCTTTAGCGGCGGCTAACAGTCTGGGTGTTTTCAATTCTGACATTCAGTGTTTTTTAGTCCATTCGTTCATTGAAATTTGCCACAGCGTATGAACGCTTCTGCTGTGGATCCTTACCCCATATTAAGGGCAAAGATAGTTAACTATACGCTGCTTAGGCCTCTTCGTCAAATTCGGCTTGAAGCACTTTAAGTACGTCTTCGATGGTTTCTTTTTCGAGGTCGGTTCTGCGCTCTAGTTCGTCTGCAGTTAGGTTTAAAATACTGCGGGCAGTATCACAACCAATGCGCTTGAACTCATCAATCACCCAAGCTTCAATTTCATCACTAAATTCGTCTAAATCAATGTCAAACTCATCAACAATCTCTTCATCTTCTCTAAATACATCAATTTCATAGCCAGTTAGTTCGCAAGCAAGCTTGATATTAACCCCTCTACGGCCAATGGCTAAAGAAACCTGATCTGCTTTTAAAAACACTTCGGCATGCTTTTTATCATTGTCTAACTCCATATAGCTAATTTTAGCTGGGGTTAAAGAACGTTGAATTAGGAGCTGAATATTAGTAGTGTGGTTGATCACATCAATGTTTTCGTTTTTCAATTCACGCACAATGCCATGAATACGAGAACCTTTCATACCCACACAAGCACCTACTGGATCGATACGATCATCGTAACTTTCTACCGCTACTTTAGCGCGCTCTCCTGGATCACGTACAATCTTTTTGATCGCAATTAAACCATCAAAGATTTCTGGTACTTCAATCTCTAATAATTTAGCTAAGAACATTGGACTTGTTCTAGATAAAATAATAACTGGTGTATTATTTTTAAGATCAACACGCGCTACAACAGCTCTAATGTTTTCACCTTTTTTGAAATAGTCCTGTGGAATTTGTTCCGACTTTGGTAAAATAAGTTCGTTGCCTTCTTCGTCTAAAAGAAGTACTTCTTTTTTCCAAACCTGGTATACTTCGGCACTGATGATATCACCAATACGATCACCATATTTTTTAATAAGGACATTCTTTTTAAGATCGCTAATACGACTTGCTAAAGTTTGCTTAGCAGCCAAAATAGCTCTTCTTCCAAAGTCGATCATATTAATTTCTTCATACAAATCTTCCCCTACTTCAAAGTCGGGTTCAATTTTGGTTGCATCGCTGTAACCCACTTCCGATAAGGGATCTATCACTTCACCGTCTTCAACAATAAGTCTACGACGGATGATTTCTAAGTCACCTTTTTCGGCGTTAACGATAACGTCAAAGTTATCATCACTACCATATTTTTTACGGAGTAATGTTTTAAATACATCTTCCACCACTTTCATCATCGTGGGACGATCAATGTTCTCTGCATCTTTAAATTCCTGGAATGCTTCGATAAGATTAATACTAGCCATAACGCTTTATTTAAAGTTTCAAAAGTTTTAAAATTTAATTTGAACCGTTGTTGATTTTATAGTTGAAAACGGAATCACGAGTTGTTGTGTCACCATTTTTTTACCTTTCCCTTCTGTGTGTTCCATCAAAATGTCTGACTCTGTTACTTCAAGTAACAAACCCTCTTTGCTGGTACCATCGTTAAACATAACCTCTATATTTCTACCTTTATTTTTTACATACTGACGATGTAATTTTAAAGGTTCGTCTATGCCCGGAGAAGACAATTCTAACGAAAAATCTCCTTCTGGATAATAGCCTTCTTCTTCAATAAGTTTATACAGTTGCTTATTAAAGCGAACACATTTTTCAATAGCAATACCCTGGTCGCCGTCCAAATACACTTTAATGTTATTGGTGGGTTTGATTCGGATAGAAACCAAAAAATAGGTAGGCTCCTCATGTAAGAGCTGTGCTATTAAGGCTTCAATTTTTGCTATTTGTAATTCAGTTGACATATTAAAAAAGAAGAAGGGAACGGTAGCCGTTCCCTTCAATTGTTTCATTTTCTAATGCAAATATAGTGTTTTTAGGCCTAAACTTCCAAATTTTGCTTTTGTAGAGTCCTTACCTTTGTAGCCTATTACGCTTATCATTATGATGAAACTTCTTTTTTACGGCTTCTTAATCTATGCGCTCTACCGCTTTATATTTAACGTGGTAGTGCCTGTAAGCAAGGCCAGCTCTCAAATAAAAAGCACTTTAAAAGAAATGCAAGCGCAGCAAGCCGCTGCTGCCAGAGCGCAACAAGAACAGGCTGCTCAGGCCCAAAGACAAGCAAAAACAGAGGCTACCAAGCCGGCTCCCAAAGAAGATTACATTGATTTTGAGGAAGTTAAGCCTTAAAGGCCTACATCTTGCACGGTAAGACCCCCACTTAAAAATAGGGTTCTAAGGCCCGCTTTTTGAGCCCCTTCTATATTACTAATGGTGTCATCAATAAACAGGGTTTGAGAAGGATCAAGACCCGATTTTACCAAAACGGCCTCAAAAGCAGCTACTTCTGGCTTTCTTTGGCCAAGCGTGTGGGAATAATGCGCCTTCTTAAAAAAGTGGTTGAAATCTGGGTTTAATCCAACTAAAGGGGCTGTTTGGGCATATATCGCAGTAAATGCCTTGTAATGAATGGCATTTGTATTAGAAAATAAATAAATATTATACTTGTTTTTGATTTGATCCAGCCAAAGTAGGCGTTCTATTGGAAAATCAAGCAACATGGCATTCCAGGCAGTTTCCAATTGATCATTGGAAAGGTTTAATCCAGTGGCTTCCCTGAGGGCCTCGTAAAATGCTTCCGGCTCTATGGCACCTACTTCTAGGTTTTCAAATAATGGGTTGGCCTTATGCTGGGTATAAAAAGCATCAAAATCCTCAACACCTAGGTCCTCAAATGCCTTTCTTGTTAACTGATAATTGAGATTGATTAAAACACCGCCTAAATCAAAAATGATATTTTTTACAGGAGTAACCATGCTACAAATTAAACGCATTATTTTTTACAAAATGATTACGATTGATGCCCTCCGTTAAGGGTAAATATTTTACATTTGCCGCTCATGTTTATTTGGGCAACCAAATATTCAGGGCCTATAGCTCAGTTGGTTAGAGCACCTGACTCATAATCAGGGGGTCCCAGGATCATGCCCTGGTGGGCCCACAGTTGAAAACCAAGGGTTTATGAAGGTAAAACTTCGTAAACCCTTTTTTCTTGCAAAAAAATTGCAAAAACTAAATGAAACATGATGAAAAGAAATGAAAATAAAGGAATAGGTGTTGCCTAAATTTTAGATACTGGTTCGATTCTTGTCCATGTTTGAATTAGGTTGTTACAATACAATTATTTACTGAAAAATTGACATCTTTAATTTGAAAAATTATATAGAAACCCACAGTGAAACTGTCTTTTTTGGGTTGTACCTTAGAATATAAACCATTCAGTTAGATTTTTACAAAACCTACTCTGAAAAAACAAATCATGTTCCATTACAAAGACCTAAAATCTAAATTGATTTTAATATCCATCTGTTTTTCATTTCTTAACTTAAATTCCTTTTCACCAAAGACACATTTAATTGGACAAGCAATGAGAAAATTTAATACTTCCAAAAATAAATATTCAAAAAAGAAGCCTTATATTAGATTATAAGAAAATAAAAAGAGTTTTTAAATCCCAATTATTTATACGTATTTTTAATTTTAGCTATACTTTAAATCAGAAAATCATATCTTCTATTATAGCATTTTATTGTAGACTATTTTCGAAAATGTAAAACAAATATGCTAAAGTATTATATCTATTTAATAATTATACTTCATCTATTTATTAGTTGCAGCTTGCAACAAAAAAAGGTAATAAATAAAATTGATATGATTGGTTCTTGGGAAGGTTCTGATATAACATTGCCATCCGACTCCAGAATGATTTGGCAATTTCAGACCGATAGTATTTTTCAAGAATTTGGTTTTTATGAGGGTGAGTGGAAAACAAAAGGTATTTGGGAGCAATATGAAATAAACGACACGTCTTTTATCAAACTTACCTATGAAGACTTTAAATTTGAAAGCCAAATTGGAAAAATAATATTCTATTCAAAAGATTCTTTAATTGTTGAATTACACACTGAAAACGATTATTCTACATTCGCATTCAAAAGAAAAAAAGATGAAAATGGCAACATTGTTCTAAACAATCCGATATTCAAATTAGAACCCAAAAACAATGATAATTTTAACAAAACAGAGAATCCAACAATAGAAAATACGCCGATTGTTATAGCACCTAAAGAAATAGAAAGACAGAGACAAAAACAATGGATAAATTGTTCGGATTGCCATGGTACAGGCTTTGATATTTGCGGCTATTGTAATGGAACTAAAGTGAATAGATGTAGTAAATGCTATGGAGATGGCGTAATTAATAAAGGAACAATATTTTCACCAGATACAAATGGACGCGGCCATACATGTCCTGACTGCGCCGGAAGAGGATCTAAAATGTGCTCGAATTGCTATGGTAAAGGGAACAATGGAAATTGTTCGAATTGCGGTGGGAGTGGCCAGGTATTAGTGTATCTGAACTAGTTAAGAATAAATAACATTTAACTGCAACCTTCATTCTATTTTAAAAGTTTTCTAGCAGTCTTTTGACTATACCTGCTGAGTATAAACAACCTCTTCTTGTTTTATAACCATTTTCATTCAATGCATTTGAAATTTGAGATGAATTTGTAAAAATTAATAATTGTTGTTTTCAATTTTTTACTTTTCTTGATAAAGATCTTATTTAAAAGATGGTCTTTTTTAATTATTCTAAACGTCTATAACTGCGGTCAAATAACCATGGCAGAATAAGAAATAATAATCCAAAAAATATTTTTACTGTTACTATTAACTTTTCAATTGATTCAATTTGATTTACATTATATCGAAATAAGTTTGGAAGTAGTATAACTAACCCAACTAATGAAATTAAAAGTGCAAAAAAGTTTAAATGGACTAAATAAGCCAGCCAGAAAATTAACACTAAAAAAATTAGGTAACCAAAAAGTAATAAATACCAATAATCTTCTAATTTATCAATAAAATGTATTCCATAATCTTGAAATAAGAATTCAAAAATATAAGTTAATAGAATTATACAAATAGTACATAAAATCAGTCCTAATATTAGACTTGTAACATGGAAGGTAAGTTGTGTTGTGTCTCTATTTGCAACATCCTCTGTATATAAGTTTAAATTTTTATGTTCTACTAAGTGTGCGATAAATCTTAGAAATAAAATTATAAGCCCCCCAAATACATATTTACCTAAAAAATGAATTATAAATGGAACAAAAATTAAATATGTAAATATGTTTATCCAAATACCATCTTTAAAATCGTCATTTATAAATAAAAAAATGTAGGAAGCCCCAATAACAAAATAAAGAGTATATACTAAATATTTTTCATATTTATCTAAGAATTTTAACATACGAAATACATTTTATTTTTAAATATATATATAATTTTCATATTTACAAATTAAACATATTTCTTTAGTCTACTATCCCCTCCATCAATCCATTATGGAAAAATTTGAATCTATCTACCTAAGTAGTTTTTTGTAGCTTTTAAATTGGAGTGTCCTAATGCTTTGAATATTTATGCTAAAGGAGCATAGTTGTTTTTTCGAATGAATATAAATCAGACCCTCTTAATACTACCCTTCGCTATTTGAATAACTTTGAGTTTGATTCAGTTATTGATGTGAATGTTGTGTTGTTATAAAGTTATAATTCCCAACCAAATTCAGGGCCAGGTTTTAACGAAAAAGGGGTTAAAAGAGGTGAATTATGTGAAATAGATATCGATTTTATCTTTTATCCTATTGATAATATTCAATATTCGATCAAGTAAAGATTAGAGCAACTATGAGAAAAAAATGTTCTAAGATTTTTAATTTACTGACTTAATTGTGCATGTTCAATTTTTATATTAATATATAAAATAACCAATAAGGCTTATATAAGATATTATAATTACTAAAAACACAAAAAGATCTTGTTTAAGGTTATCATCTATATTTCTTCTTTGCTCATAAATTGAATAGATAGATAATAAAAGCAAGTATACTATCGTAAGTGTGTGAATTTTATCAGATAAATTCCAAGAATTATTTATTGGCAATAAAGTGTCTGTAATATATTTATTAGATATTGATCCAAAAAGCCCACCTATAATCATTGAAATTTTAGAATCACGTTGAACATTTGGAAGAAAAATACTAGTACAAGCAATTAAAAAGGATATAAATAATGCTGTGAAAAGTTTTATAAAAAGTGTAACACTTTCTCTACCAAAACTATAATTTATCCTAAGTACGGTAAAATCAAATGATTCTACACTTTCATCTCCAAAGTTTGTATTATAATGAACTGGCTTCAAAGTATAATTACTTGATAATATTTTCCAATCATTAGGTATTGAATTGGGCTTAATTGAGCTTTTATTACTTAGGTTTATTTTTAAATATTTAGGGTCATTATAAGTGAATTCTAGTCCTAAACTAATGTCCTGTTTGTCAAATGGGAATTTTCGTATGTCAAATTTTTGTAGTATTTCCAAGCTTAATCTAACCTCTGACCAATATACTTTCCGTCCATTAATGACATTGGAAGAATCTGTCAAAACAAGATCAAATTTTTTATCAATTGCTTGATGTATATCAAAAAATTCATTGAAGTCATATTTTACAGTTGTAGAGGTCACCCAAGCAAAAAGTGTTATACGATAAGTACCTTTAACATAATTAATATCGTAAATGTCGTCAATATAATACCCAACATTAATGGTGTCAATTTTTTTGTTATCCTCAAAATTTGCCTTTAGATTTAATGAAATCAAAAAGGCAATTAAAAGACATATAAATTTCATAAGTAAATTTAAAAATTAGCTTCCAAATTTTAACATAAAAATGGTCAAAAGCGGGAAATGTATACTTACTTAATCTTGTATCCTCGTAAAACCCTCATAATCAGGGGGTCCCAGGATCATGCCCTGGTGGGCCCACAATATATTAAAGCACTTACGAAGGAATACTTTGTAGGTGGCTTTTATTTAAGCTTCTTTTATGAAGAATGAGCCATGATATTGTGTATTTTAGCTATATAATATATCACTATGAAATTTACATTTTGTCTAGTTGGATTATTTTTATCTATCAGTTCTTTTAGTCAAGAAATTGAAAATATACCTACGCCTGATTTTGTGAATACAATTTATGCAGTTATCAATGATAAATTAGTTGCTCTAGAAAAAAAGGAAGCCTCTACAAAAGTCAAAACAAAAGCTGGTACATTCGTTCCATATGTTGGTTTATTTGCTGCAGGAACAAAAGAAAGTTTGTTTATTAAAGATGCAAAATCACCTGTAAGATTTAATACAAATAGTATTAAATTTATTTACGAACCATCAGTAATGATAGATCCAGAACAAAGTGTAAAAATTATTCCTTTTGAAAGCGAAAATCGTAAAGATCAAAGAATCGTTCAAACGGGTACTTCATCTGCATTTAGATCTAAAAGTAACGAAATCCCTAAGGTTCCTTTTACATATAGAAAATATAAAGAAAAATATATCATTATCGAAATTGACAATGTTCCTTCTGGCGAATATGGTATTGTTTTTACATCAAATGATTATAGCAATCTAAATACAAATTTGAAATACCAATTATTTGGAATCAATTAGATTTCTTAATTTAAAAGGGTAAAACTTACACTACATATTGATACCTTTGCACCTCAGCATAAATGAGCGAAAATAATGGTCTATAAAATACTTACTGTAATTGGTCTAGCTACTTTTGAAATTTACGCTGCAATCCCCGCTGGATTTGCCTTTAAATTAAATCCTTTAGAAATTTTTTGTTACAGTTTACTAGGAGGCTTAATAGGTGTTTTTGTAGCAGCATACCTAGGTGACATCATAAAAAAATGGATAAGCAAGTTTAGAAAACCGAAACCAAATAAACCAGCTAAAGAACCAGGATTTGTCTTAAAAATTTGGGAGAAATATGGTGTTATTGGTCTAGGCTTATTTGGAACGATGAGTGTTGGAGCTCCTATAAGTATTGGCATTGGGGTAGGTTTTAATGTACCCACCAATAAAATGGTATTTTGGTGTAGTTTAGGGGTGTTGTTACGATGCGCTATTTTCACAGCTATCGGTTATTATAGTCTACAACTAATTTAATTGTCATCATTTGGCATACGGTAGCCTTATTGCTGCCACAGTTTATTTGCTACTAGAATAAATTAGCCGCTATTCTAAATGTATTACAATGCGCCTGTAAAATATCATTGATATCTGGCGAATAACCACCCCCCATAGCAATAGCAATGGGAATCTTGTTATCATAAGCCATTTTTAAAACCAACTCATCTCTTCGCTTACATTCGTCTATACTAATATTAAATTTCCCAAATTTATCGGTTGATAAAATATCTACCCCTGATAAATAAAAAATAAAATTGGGCTGTACGGTTTCTAGTAACATGGGTAGTGTCTTTTCTAGGATGTCTAAATAGGCATGCCCGCTTATGCCGTCAGGTAGTGGAATATCTAAATCCGACTGTTCTTTATGAAATGGATAATTATTTTTCCCGTGCATACTAAAAGTAAATACCCTAGGTTCATTTTCCATTAATTTAGCCGTACCATTACCTTGATGAACATCTAAGTCTATCACTAATATTTTAGTAACTAAATTTCTGTAAAGAAGATAATCTGATGCAATTGCCATATCATTTAAAAGGCAAAACCCTTCCCCCCTTTCGGCAAATGCATGATGTGTTCCTCCTGCTATATTTAATGCACATCCGTGTTCTAAAGCAAATAAAGTACAATCAATGGTTCCTCTAGTAATAACCAATTCACGTTCAATCAATGCTGGAGACTGAGGAAAACCAATTTTTCTTTGTTCCGAAGGACTTAGTTGCTGACTGATCAACTTGTTGTAATAATCTAAATCGTGGGTACGTAAAACATCAATTGCATCACACTTATTTGGTGCAAACAAATTTTCTTGTGTAATCGTACCCTCATGTAATAGTTGTTCTGGTATAAGTTCATACTTTAACATCGGAAAACGATGTCCCTCAGGAAGCTTGTGATAATAGATGGGACTAAAAGCGATTTTAACCATAACTTTTAAAAAGAATACAAAATTGACGAAAATACAGACGTCAATGTAGCTGTATTTTAAAATCTTTTTTACACAGATTTTTCTAGTTGCTCAATCGTTTTTTTAGCTGCTTCTAATCTTGACTGCTTGTTTTTTTCAATTAACTTATGCACAGCCCAATGTTCAAGTTTATGGTGCAAAGGTATCAGTAGCGCAGCCAATCCTACGAGGGCTAGCAACATTAATATGGGTGAATGATGGGTTACTTTTTCTAAGATTGGGTGTATTAATAAATTAAAAAATTCAAAAACGATTAAGAGTGCAATAACACTTAAAAATTCAATGATTTTTGGATTGGTAATATAGCTTCTACTAAAAATTAAAAAGATCATAAAAAAACTGACAATACCAATGGCAATAAACGTGTATTCTAAATTTGTTTTACGCGCTTCGTCAGATTTTTCTTCTTCATATTTTAATTCGGCGAGTCTAGCCTCTTCCTCTACGGCCATTAATTGGGCTTGCTGCAATGACCTAATATTAAATAAACTATCATTAGTAGTTCGGTAAATTTCAGAATATTTAAAAGCACTATCAACATTTGAGTTTCGATAAATATTTAAAAGAAGCTTAGCCGGATCTACATTGAGTGTATAAAATGCCGTATTGTTTACACTAGAAATAGCCCTAGTAGCATATAACTTTGCTGAATCTGGTTGATTGGATGCATAATAAAATTGAGCCATTGCATTATATGCAGTGCTCACAAATTTTGGAGAACCAATTCTGTTGGCTTCGTTAAGTGCCAAATTCCAATAATTAAGTGCTAAAGAAGAATTTTTCATGGCAGCATGAATCGAGCCAAACTGTAAATAGGTAGAAGTTAACCAGTAATTAATACCAGATTTAATGGCCATTTCGTATGCCTTTTGTGTATACACAAGTGCCGAATCAATTTTACCCATTGCCAAATAAATAGTGCCCATATCATTTACGGCACATACAGAAATAATATCTATTTCGTATTTAGAACCCGCTTCCATCGCTGCTTTATTGTACGATTCAGCTTTTTCAAAATCTCCCATTGTTAAATAAGTGAGTGCTAACATAGCTTTTGCAAATGTTTTTAGGCGGTCGTTGTTTGATTTTTCTGCGGCCTGATTTGCTTTAATTCCAAACTCAAGACTTTTAACTTTATTACCAAAAGCAATATAATCGTAACATAAACAGCAATAGCCAAGCACCTGGCATACTAAATCATTGTTTTTTTGTCCATGCATCAAAATAATTTCAGAATTGTGCATGTCCTCTACAGGATTTGTTTCCGAAATTGTTAAAGCACTCAAGGCTAAATAATATCTAGCACTATCATTTTTTTCTGCCTTGATTTTAGGTAAAAGCGAATCCAGATTGGGAGGCTTCTGGGAGAAATCTATTTTAGCACTTTGTGCTACAGAAAATTGAATTGTGATCGATAAAAAGATGGCAAAACCAATAAGCTTTTTCATGTGTCGTTGTTAAGTATATATTTAGAAACAATATATTACTTTATTGTCAAAATTTAAGCTATGATTAAGATTTTTAAGTAAAAACTAAATTATTGTAAGCTACCCCGCTAAATATATGTGTAATACTTTGATTTGTTCAATAAACTGAAACTTCATTTAAAAAAATAAAACATATTACACAGGAAATAAAGTACTTATAAAACTTTCATAACATTAAGTTCACTTTTACATAATTTTGAGTTAACAAGTTGCTTTGAACTTTGAATTCTAAAACCAAAGCAATGAAAAACAGTAAATTATTATTTTCTGTCATTTCAGCGATATCAATACTTACGGTATCCTGTAAAAAAAATGACGAAACTGCAAAACTTCCTACCGAAACTGCCGAATTTAAAAACCGTTCTATCACTCCATCTTTTATCAAAATGGGAGCTGACTTTGCTGGTGTAGGTGTACACACGCTAGTAAGTAGCGAAGACGTGATACCTAACTCAGGCAATATGGTATTTGGTGGTGCGCCAGATGGACAAGGTTTTATTAAAAATCCTGATGGATCTGGTTACATCATGATTACAAACCATGAAAACACTTGGGCTGTTTCAAGATTGTATTTAAATAAAAAATTAGATATCGTAAAAGGTGATTACATCGTAAATACTGATGGTGGCATGTTTAGACTATGTTCAGGCACAATGGCAACACCTGAAATTCATGGATTTGGTCCTATGTTTTTAACCACAGGTGAGTCAAATGTAAATGCAATGACCCATGCTATTGATCCAATAGGTAGTGCTAATCCGTCAAATCAAACAAGGGTTAAGCCAGCTCTTGGCAAATTCAGCGGTGAAAACGCTGTTCCATTAACAAAACTTGCTTATCCTGGTAAAACAGTTATCATTTTAGGTGAAGATGCAAGCAATGGACAAGTATACTTATATGTTTCTAACACAGTTGGTGATTTGGATAATGGAAAATTGTATGTTCTAAGAAGAGTGGATCAAAATCAAATTGAAACCTCAATGACTTGGAATAATAACTACCCTGTTGAATTTGTGGAAGTACCGAATGCTAAAAATTTGACTGGTGCAGAAATAGAAGGCTTAAACACAAGCTTAAAATCTATTCAATTTGCACGTGTAGAAGATTTAGATTACCGCAAAGGATCAGCGGCTAATAATAGAGAAATATATTTTGTTGCTACTGGTGTAAATGGTTCTACAGAAAAAACATATATGGGCAGAATGTATCAATTAAAATTAGATGCAACAGATCCACTAAAAGGTGTTTTAAAAATTGTTGCTGATGGCGATGTTTCTCCTACTGGTGCAAATGTAAAAGGTACAGACATCATTAACCCTGATAACTTGTGTGTAACTGAAAATTACGTATACATTCAAGAAGATGGTGATTCTTTTTGGCCAGAAGCTACACACAATTCACTTATTTGGCAATATAACATTGCAACTGGTGCTAAAAAAGTATTTATGGATATGACCCATAAAGATGCTGCTATGAAAAATTCTAAGTACAACCCAACTGGAGCAAACCAAGACAAATTTGGTATTTGGGAGCATGGTGCGATGGAAGATATTTCAGATGTAATTGGCGTACCTGGTACCTTTACCATTAATATTCATGCGCATACGTGGGTTGATGGTGATAAATTTTTAAACCCAAGTAAAGCAACTTCTGTACAATCTTACAAGTCAGGAGGTCAAACGCTTTTAATTACAAAAGTTCCAAGATAATTTCACTAGAATAACTGAAAAACCCTTCATATAATATTATATGAAGGGTTTTTCATTAATGCCCTGATACCAATGAAGCGAGTAATTATTATTTTTAGCATATTCATATTCTTTATTTACTGTGGGGTTAAAAGTTATAAAACCTTTGAATCCTTGATTCATGATACGGTTAAAGAAAAAACCATAAGCCTTACTAAAGTATTATCTGAATTAGACAGTACAGATAATAAAACAGCTCTAATTGCAAGTTTCAAAAAAGCACGTACAGAGTACAAAATAATTGAGCCATTTATCGAATACTATTATCAGGGTTTATCACGAAGAATTAATGGACCTGCGCTACCTGAGATCAAAACAGACGATAACATGGTAAACGATCCTAGTGGGTTTCAAGTAATTGAAGAGCTTGTCTATGAAGATAGTTTAGATAAAGCAGAAATATCAAAACAAGTTAACATCTTAAAAACAGATCTTCTTTTCGTTGCTCAAAATTTTAATCAATTACCAATTCAAGATCACCATTTTTATGAACTTATTCAACATCAAATTATTAGAATTGCTACACTAGGTATTACTGGATTTGACTCTCCTGTTGGTTTTAATTCAATTGATGAAGCACATGCCTCGATTCAGGGAATTGAAGAGTTTTATAATTTATATGGCACTTACAATAATAAAAAGCTAAACCCTAAATTATTGGCATTATTGAAAAGTAATAAAGTTTACATTAGCCAAAATAAGGACTTTAACAGTTTTAATAGGCTCTCCTATATTAAACAACACTTAATGCCCTTAAGTATAGAAATTGAGAAAGAATTTAAAGAGGTAATCGCTAAAAATAAATATTTCGAAAGCAACAAGTTTTTTTATGGGACGTTATCAGATTTAATGCAAGGGAAAAAAATTAATGCAGATGCTTTTACTCCATTTGCAGATTCAAAAACTACAAAAGAAAAAATCACATTAGGAAAAGTATTATTTAGCAGCACTTCACTTTCAAAATCAAATAACTTAAGTTGTGCTAGCTGTCACAATGCAGAAAAAGCTTTTACAGATCAAAAAACGACGTCCCTTGCAAATGTGCATAGTACGAGTGTTAAAAGAAATTCGCCAACACTATATTATGCTGCCTTGCAAAAATCGTTTTTTTATGACATGCGGTCGCAAGATCTTGAGAATCAAATTGAGGATGTAATGAAAAATCCTGATGAGTTTAATTTATCGCCTAATGAAATCAATAATAAAATAAAGGGGAATAAAGAAATGCAAGACTTGTTCAATAAGGCATTTCCTAATAAAACAACGATTACACCTTACGAAATAAGAAATGCAATTGCATCCTATGTTAAAAGTTTAATTCCATTTAACTCAAAAATTGATCAATATTTTAAAGGAGAAACTACATTATCAAAGAGTGAGATCAATGGTTTCAATATTTTTGCAGGAAAAGCAAAATGTGCAACCTGCCATTTTATTCCAATCTATAATGGAACTGTTCCACCATGGTACAACACCACAGAATCGGAAGTAATTGGTGTACCAAAAAGTCCAATTTGGAAAAATGCGGTTGTCGATTCAGATATTGGAAGATATAAATTGAATCAGTTAGAACAACTTAAATACTCTTTTAAGACACCTACTGTTAGAAATGCTGAAAAAACAGGACCCTATATGCACAATGGAGTTTACAAGAGTTTAGATGAAGTTATCAGGTTTTATGAATTAGGTGGGGGCAATGGGATAGGCATGCAATTAGAATACCAAACTTTACCATTTGATCATCTGAATTTGACAGAAACAGAAAAACAAGATATTATCAGTTTTATAAAAACCTTAACTGATAAATAGGATTCATTAAAATCTTACAATCAGCGCCATCGTGGCCGTTGTTTGTCCATGGCTATTTTGTGTGTATTTAAAAATAGGATCTTTTGAATCATACTTTTTAAGTTCAGAGCGCCATAATATTTTTGGAGAAATTTGATAATCGTAATTTATTGAAGCCCCAAATGTTTGGTAACCACCTGATGTTTGGGTAGGTATAATAATTTGCTGCTTATCGCTATAGTATTCAAGCCTTGCAGCTATTTTACTTTTGGCACCCAAATTAATTTTTGAAATAATTACTGGCGTGTACCAAACTGCAGTTTGAGTATTGTTTGCTTTTTGAGTACCTATGTCAAAACCAAAAATAAATGCCTGTTTTGGTGATGCATCATAGATAGCATATAAATTATGAAATGTCCTAAATGCATTGGTACCTGCAGCATTGATATTTCCAAAAAAGTTACTATAATTAAGTGTCAAGCTACTGCTAGGCTTATAATTCACATGTATACCAACACTTGGCTTTTGGTTATCATTAGTAATTACAATTTTTTGCCATCCATTAAGTATATGTAGTGCTACATAAACATCTTGTTTTTTGTTGGTGTAATTTAATTTGATGCCAGACTCAAAGTAAGGCGAGTTTTCGGCTAATATACTTCTTGTCAAATTCCAACAATCACTTCCAATAGCACTTTCAAAACCAATGTGAGATGGCATAACCCCAGCATCTATCCATAGATCCTTATCCTTGAGTAATTTGACACCTACATTTGCTTCAAATATGGGTTTTGCCCAATTAGGCTCAGCACTTAAATTATACATGGCATAATTACCAGTCATGAGTGCCAAATTAGACCTTAGTCGTTTTGCCTGATAGCTTGCCTTAACAAAAGCCAAATTTATATTAAGTTGATTGTGTTTTTTATAATTGTAATTATAATCAGGCTTTTCGTTATTGCCAGGTCTCAAAAAGTCGAAACTATAATACGATTCAAGATACCCACTTATCTTAAAAGACTTTGAAGAGTCACTTTGAGCGAAGCCATAAGCAGCAATAAAAAATAAACCAAATAAAAAAGTATAGCGCATCAGCAAAAGTAATACAAAATTTAAATCATCTATTTCACATACCTATACTTCATTAATTCTTCCAACGAAATATAATCTAGGGTTTTACTATGCGTTGCTTCCAATATCAGAGCAGCCATCTAGGTAAACCCCAGTCATTGGATTGGTACCACAAACAATCAATGGTTCATAAAAAACGTTTACTGCATTAATCATTTGATTCATGGAAGGATTTTGTTTTAATGAGTTTGATTACAACAAATAGTAAATATCCAATGGGTCCACACATAAAAGCAAATGGTAATACAAAGGAATAAACCCAACGTGAAAGCCCAATTTGAATAGATTTTCGAACAATGTAGGCTCCAACAAATAAATCAAAAACTAAATAGTGCACCCACCCGGCAGCAACTGCTGTATCACTGTGAAAGAGTAGTTTTAGCTTTGCTAGAGTACTAAAACTATCCACACTTAATTGATCGAAATCTTGTAATAATAAATAGGTATATACGATTGAAAAAATAACAAGGAGTCCGTTTAAAATAACTGCTTGTGTATACTTCCAAGCTGGCAGTATCAATAACAAGAGCCATCCAAAAACAATAACTGAATTACAAATGCTAAAAATAGTAGAGGGTGATGTCATCTAGCTTTATTTAATTAAAGCTATGCACATTCATAAACATTTCAAAATATGACTAGATCAATATTACGTATTCACATGTTTTTTTAAAATACGTTTCGCTTCTTTTTTTACTTTACTTGTTTTTTTAAGTCCCCAAACTTGATCACTTGCATATTTTCTGGTAAGCTCCACATCCACAATTGGTGCAGGATAATCAATTCCAATAAGTGTCTTATATAATTCCTGCTCCATCAAACTCATCTTCCAGGGTTCATGAATAAAACTTGAAGGAATAGCCGCGAGCTCTGGAATCCACAATTTAATAAATGCACCATCCGGGTCATGCTCCATAGAGTTTTTGATCGGATTGTAAATACGAATGGTATTAATTCCTGTTACACCAGACTGCATTTGCAACTGCGGATAGTGTATGCCGGGCTCATAATCTAAAAATTGTTTGGCCAAAAAATGTAAGGACCGCCAATCCTGCCATAAATTAAAAACAAAAAAAGAAACGACCATGGCACGCATTCTAAAATTTAAATAGCCAGTTGCAACAACACAGCGCATACATGCATCTACAATGGGAATCCCTGTTTTACCGGTTTGCCATGCCTCAATATAGGCCTGGTTAATTGGCTTTACAATGCTATCATAAGCGCTATTTATATTTTCAAATTCTATGCGGCACTCATCTTCAAACTTTTGAATAAAATGACAATGCCAGTGCAATCGTGACATAAAATTTGATAGCGCCCTTTTACTATTTGAGGTTGGATATGCTTGCATAGTTTGCTGAAACACCATCCGCATACTAATATTACCATAACTTAAATAGGGAGAAATTCTACTGCAGCCTTTTCTACTGAGTAGTGGCTTTGAAATATGCAATGAATAATTCTGGTGTCTATCCTGCAAAAAACTATGTAAATACTTCCAAGCAAAGGTTTCGCCACCCCGCTGAAATGAAGGATGATGGTTAGTAATTTGCTTTGGTAGCTCAGGTCCTTTAATGGTATCGTAAAAGTATGTATCTAAAGTCAAAAACAGTGTACTATCTAAATTTACCACAGCAGGTGTCGATTGCATTGTTTGGTTCCAGAGCGCAGCCCAGTTTTTTCTGGATTTTAATTTTCGAATAACGCCGTTATGTTGCGATTGATGCCAATGAACATGCTGCTCTCTAAAATATTTTTGTAAACGAATATCACGATCATAGGTTAGTTTATTTCCAATTTCTTGGTGCGAATAAACGGCTTTGATATTGTATTGTTTAGCCAAGGCGGTAAAAACAAATAAGGCCTTCCCGTAAAATATAGCAACCTGGGTATTGTAGGGCAACAGCTTGGTTTGTAGATCCTGTAAAGATTCATACACAAACCGCCAGTGCCTATCATCACTATCCTCATAACCCATAATGGAGGGTTCAAAACAATACACAAAAAGAATGGGTAGGTTCTCCTGTTGAGCCAACATAATGGGCTCATGGTCTATAAGTCGTATGTCTCGCTTAAACCATACGACCACAATATCTTGTCTTGTGCTATCCATATGATTTATCTGTGATCATTAATACTTAATCATACCACAATAAAAGCCCTCAACAGCTTACAAACCACTGCTAAAAGTTAATAGGTGCCCCACAATCACTATTTAATCAAGTCAAAAAAGCGTTTTTGGAAAACTAAAAACTGATCTTCTAAAACTGCGATTCCTTTTTCTTGAATAGGTGAAAGTGGCTCAAGTCCATTAGCAACACTTACATATAAATCACTAACGCGTCTGCGGTATTTAAACTCATCAAAGAAAATTGATTTTCTATTGAGTTCTACAATCTCTCTTTTAAATAAGTCCAACTTACTCAACTTTTCTTTAACAGATGCATCCGTAGTGTCTCCTAAAGAAATTGTCTTTACCGTTTTATCTAAAGAATCTATTAGTGTATGTAAACGCTCATGTAACTGATATAAACGCATGCTTTGCTTGTGCAATAAACCAACCGTTTGCGCACTTAAGCCTTTTGCAGGATTGGCTTCTATCAATATATTTTGAACATACTCTTTACCATCTGTTTTGAGTACTACTTTGTAAGTTCCAATATCAACCTTTGGTCCAATCACCGAAGAAAATAAAACAGTTGATTGAGCAATATAACCACCTTGAGCAACCTTTGGTGCATTAATAGTTAAATCCCAATAAACACGGTTTAATCCTTTTGAACTTGATCCATTAATATCCTTGATCTTTTTATTGGAAGCATCATAAATTTCAATTTTCACACCAGTATTGCTACGCTCTTTCAAATAATAATAAAAAGTAGGCGCAACCGCATTGGTACCGCCATTCCAACCTGTTAAATTATCGGCAGGCAATGGAAATTGTGGTGTGTATGCGTATTTGAAATTTTGAACTGGGTAAAATTTAACCGGTTGGTTAACATCCGATTTTACAAGTTCGCGCAG
>JBIIZN010000092.1:0-6752 GCA_044346275.1 Sediminibacterium sp. | reverse complement strand
TAATGTACAAACTGGTTACCCGTCCTTTATTCCATTTCATGTCAATTTCATAATTACCCCTTGCTTTAAGGCCATTAACAGCGCCTGAGTTCCAAGCCTTTGAAATAGCGGGTAAAAGTTCTATAAAACCCGTATGTGATTGAACGAGCATTTCAGCTACTGCTGCAGCACCTCCAAAATTACCATCTATTTGAAAAGGCGGGTGTGCATCTAATAAATTTGGATACGTACCACCCATATTGTTGTAATTTTCTTTGGTTTCATCGGGTGGCACAAACTTTAAAAGTTCACGGTACATTTTGTAAGCGTGTTCTCCGTCTTTTAGCCTAGCCCATAAATTAATGCGCCAACCTTTAGACCAGCCAGTGGTTTCATCGCCTTTGATGTCTAGTGTTTTTTTAGCAGCATTAGCAATATCGGGTGTTTGTGTAAGCGTTACATGTGTGCCCGGATATAAGCCGTATAAATGACTTTGGTGTCTGTGCGTAGGCTCTACATCCTCCCAGTCGTAATACCATTCTTGTAAATTTCCGGCTTTACCTACTTGGTATGGGTATAATTTGTCGAGCGCTGCTTTTATATTTTTTGAAAAGTCAAGATCATTTTTTAGTACCTCTTGCGCCGCAATAACGCCTAAAAATAATTCACGAATCATAGCAAGATCGGCAGTGCCACCGTATAAAGTGCTGCCCTTAAAACCTGTTGGGGTAATAAAATAATTTTCTGGCGAAGTAGAAGGAGAAGTAATGAGTTTTCCGTTCTTATCTGGTATCAGCCATGCCAAACAAAATTCAGCTGCACCTCTCATAACCGGATATTCTTTTTGTAGATAGCTGGTATCCTGTGTAAATAAAAAATGTTCCCAAATATGCGCAGAGGCCCAAGTACCACCCATTGGCCAATTGGCCCAACTAGGATCTCCATCTCCAAAATTACCTACCGGGTTAGACATTGCCCATATATCTGAATTGTGGTGCGATACCCAGCCTGGCATATTGTAAAATGTTTTAGCAGTTGTTTTGCCGGTAACAGATAGGTTTTTTAAAAATTGTAAAAACGGCATATGCATTTCAGATAAATTGGTGTTTTCTGCCAACCAATAATTTTCTTCTGCATTAATGTTCATGGTATAATTGCTAGACCATGGTGGTTGTAAATATGAATTCCAAATACCTTGTAAGTTGGCAGGAACACCAGGTGTTCTTGAACTACTAATTAAAAGGTAGCGACCAAACTGAAAATATAAAGTTTCAAGGTAGGGGTCTGCTTCTCCTTTGGCATAGCGTTGTAATCTTTCGTTGGTAGGGAGTTGTGGAGCAGCAGCGCCCTCTAATTGTAAAGCAACCCTGTCAAAATAATTTTGATAATCTTTGGTGTGTCTTTTTTTAATGGCGTCCCATCCAGTTTTTACTGCACTAGCAAGCTGGGATTTTGCAATTGCCACCTGATCACGACCATTTGTGGCCGGATTTTTATCAAATCCATTAAAACTTGTTGCCATCGATACATAAATTGTGGTAGCCGTTGCATTTGAAATTTGTATACTAGAATCAGTATAGGTTATTTTACCATCATTAGAGGCTACTTGAATTTGTGTCGAAAAACGGGTTCCTTTTTTACTATCAAATACCACCGAATTTGGTTTTTTTCCTAAATAGTTAGGGTCGGCTTTAATGGGTGCCGTACCACTCACTTCTAAAACATTGTTTGCCGTTTTTGTCGTGTATTTAAGTAATGATTCAAAGGCGATACTATAGTTAAGTCCACCCTTTTGTTTAGATGTAAGTTTAATAGCAAAGATTTTATCGGGATGTGAAACCATGTATTCTCTTTCGATGGTGTTATTACTCGATTCAATTTTAACAGCGGCTACCGCATCATGTATGTCTAGTTCACGGTAGTAATTGCTAATAAATGGATCATTGTTAAAGGTTAATAAAAGCGTGCCGAGTGGTGCATACGACTCCGAAAATTTACCTTGTAATTTTTTAATAAGCGTTTGCGCTTTTTTATAATTGTTGTCCGCTAAAGCTTCTCTAACGTCTGGCAAATGTTTGTAAGCATTTGGATTCATATTGGCATTTACTGGTTCGCCAGACCAAAGTGTAGCGTCATTTAAATATATTTTATCGATAGAAATACCTCCAAAGACGGTGGCGCCGTGCTGGCCGTTACCAAGCACGAGGGCTTCTTCAAAATACTTGGCAGGACTTTCGTACCATAATTTTAGAGGTGCGTTAATTGCTGCGTTTTGAGCTGTGCTTGCGGTTATGTTGGAAGCTCCTTTAGATGCAGTAGCTGCTTTGTTGGTTCCCGCTTTCGCGCCAGATTTCGCTGGCTTTGCAGTTGTTGTTTTTTTTTGAGCCAACCCTAAAAAAGTAGTTGTTACAAATAGGGTAAATAGTATCGCTTTGCGTATCATATTCATTGTTAAGTGATTAGAACTTGACTTAAATGTAAAAGCAAGTTCGCATAATTATTGAAATAAAAACTACCTATGTTTTGTAATTTTCTTACATTTAATAAACCATCAAAAGCTTGTACATGAAGCAACTGACAAGGCTATCGGCGATCATTTTTACTTTTTTGCTCGTATGTGCTGACAAGGCTTTGGCCAACACGGTAACATTTCAGGATACGCTTAAGGTAAATAAGGTAACGCCCTTTGAAATTGATGGTGCTGGTAGCCATCCCAATTGGAATAATACGAGTTGGATAAGCCTCATTCAGCTCGATTCTAGTAGTTTAGATTATCCTTCAAAATTTAAAATATTGTATGCCGATAGTGGTGTGTATGTTTTGTTTTCGGGGCTTGATAAAAAAATAACCTCACCGTATAAAAATGATTTTGAGGATTTATTTAGAGCCGATGTTTTTGAAGTTTTTTTTCATCCCGAACCTAGCACGCCCATTTATTTAGAGTATGAAATCAACGCTTACAACGCAGAGCTGGTGCTTCTTGTGCCACATTTAAACAAAAAAACATTTGGCTGGGCACCTTGGAAATATACTGGTACCAAAAAAGTAATTAAAAAAGTGCAGGTACACAAGCAAAACAATGAAATGTACAAGTGGACTGCCGAACTGTACTTTTCATTTAAATTATTTATACCCTTACAAAATTTAGATGTAAAAAAAGGCACTTGTTGGAATGCTAATTTTTACAGACTTGATTACGACGACACAAAAATGATTAAATGGGCCTGGTCGCCCATTATAAAAAGCTTTCATGAATTTGAAAAGTACGGTGTTATCCAGTTCAACTAAATAGGGTTTAGTTTTTGGGTTCCCGCTTATGCCAGTAGGATGCTAATATAGATCCCGTGATATTCATAAACGGTCCAAACACAGCAGGCGCGAGTCCCATTGTGGTAGCTTTGCCTAATTTTTCGGCAAGGCCCGAAGCCAATCCTCCATTTTGCATACCTACTTCGATTGCAATGGTTCTACAATCTTTTTCGCCTAGTTTAAATACGCGTCCAAACCAATAACCAAAAAGGTAGCCCGAAGTGTTGTGTATAAACGATACTAAAATTAATAAAGGCCCAATGGAAAGTAAGCTTTTACTTCCAGCTGCTGTGATAACAATAATAATAGTGGCAATACCAAACATAGAAACAGAAGGCATGAGCTTGTCTAGCCAAGTTGTTTTCCCTTTGATGTATTTATTAAATAAAAGTCCTAAAACAATAGGAACAATTACTATTTGCAAAATATGTACAAACATGTCGCTGGCTTTAATTTCTATAAATTGTCCGCCAAGAACTTTCATTAAAAAAGGCGTTAAAAAAGTAGCTAAAATAGTGCTCACACTTGTGAGTGTTACAGAAAGTGCAAGGTTTGCCTTTGCTAAATAAGACATAACATTAGAAGCTAAACCACAGGGCATGGAGCCAATGAGTACAATACCAGCCGCAATTTCTGGTTCAAAATTAAATAAGGTTGCAAGCGCAAACCCCATCAATGGCATGAAAGTGAAATGCCCAATAAGGCCAATGAATACTGCTTTTGGTTGTTCGGCAACTCTTTTAAAATCTTGTAAGCCTATTTCGGTACCCATACCAAACATAATAATTTGAATGAGTGGCGTAATGAGTCCTTTTAATTTAAAACCACCTATTTCTATAAAATATTGTGGATAGTTTAGGGTAATACAAACGCATGCTAAAATAACCATGGTAAAACTAAGGCCTTGATAGGTTTTGGTATGTTTTACGCCCAAGCTTAATGATAAAAAACCAAGTGATATACATAAACCTAAAAAACTTGTTTGCTGCAAGGCATATAAAATACCAGTGAGTGCAAATAAGGCCAAAGAAATATAAAAGTATAGTTTGTAGTTTTTCATCTATTTGTTTTTTACTGCTGCTTACCAGGTTCTTTTTTCTAAAAATTTTTCGAGGGAAGCTTTTGTGATTTGAGGTTCGTTGGGGTGCGCTACTATCCAGTTTAAAAAAGCAGTTTTAATCGTTTCATTCCACTGGCTATCTATTTGTCCAGCAGTAAAAGTGCCCGCCTTTAAAACATCTTTTGAAAACCTGTCTCTCACAGCAATAAATTCGGCGGTAGCTACTACTTTTTCAGCCATGTGCGCAGGAATAAATAAAACACCTTCTCTCTCAGAGAGTACGAGGTCGCCAGGTAGAACAACGGCTGCTCCAATTCTGATGGGGCTGTTGAGTCCAATGAGTACTACTTCTTCTAAAAAAGATGGGTGAAAATCCCTAACGTACGCGTTAAAGCCTTTGATTTGTGCAAGCCCCGATAAATCTCTTGCAGCGCCATCAAAAATAACGCCATTGCCTGTTTTATTAAAAATAGACGCACCTAAATTGTCGCCAATGAGTGTGCCTTGTGCAATTTTTCCAAATGCTTCGGCAACATATACGTCTCCTTTTTGAAGTACTTGAATGGGCCATGCGTTGGTATTACCCGTGCGACCTTCATTTTTTCCACGCTCTTTAATGAGCGCTTCTATATCGGGTCTAGTAGGGCTATAGCGCGCGGTAACAACCCTGCCAACAACAGGAACATTGTCATGCACCATTTTCCAATTACCTTCAAATTGATTTTTATAACCCTCGTTATAAAGCACTTGCCATGCTTCTTCGATACCAATTTTTTTGGCTCTTTCAATTATGGCGTCAGGTATTTTAGGTCTTCCATCTTCAAATCTTTCACCCTTCCATTGGCTGGTCAGGTATATAAGTTCTGAACTAGGAAATTGTTGTGCATTTGAAATACAAAAACAAGCGATAAGTAATAATAAGAGACCCGTTTTTTTCATACAATTTATTTTACAGCAGCTTCTAAAACTTCTTTTAAACGTTTAGCAACAATTACGTCTTCTCCTTCTTGTAAAGACCAAGCAGTCATGCCAATATTATCTTTTCCACCCACCGATTCTATAGAAGGTAATCCGTTACGAAGGTCTAAACGAAGTTGCTCGCCAGTTTTACCAATTTTACTGTAATCGAAACTGATATTTAAAGTAGGGGTAACATTGCCAAGCACTGGGGTAGAAATTTTTGTTGTAACACCAGGAACCGAATCGGCAGCTGCTTGTATTTTTTTAATTCTTTCTAAAAAAACAAGGGCTTCTGCATCATGATCAATTTTTACAAATTCTTCTACAGCAACCATCATACCTAAAATTTCTTCTTTGTTTACTTTCATACCTCTACCAATGGTTTCACCGCGTGGAGGCATGGATAATCTTGCTGCTTTAATAAGGTCTTTTTTACCCATTAATAAACCAGCACTTTGTGGGCCACGGAGGGCTTTACCGCCAGAAATAGCAACAAAATCAAAACCCATTTCGTTGAAGCGCCATAAGTTACTAACCGGTGGCACATCGGCAGCGATATCAATAGTTGTAGGGATACCATATTTTTTTCCAATAGCTACCCACTCTTCGTGCTGAATTTGTCCTTTATCCGATTGCACATGTAAAAAGTGCATGGCAGCGGTGTTTGGATTGATGGCTTTAATTAATTCGTCGAGTGTTTCTACCATTACAATTTTAACACCCGTGTTGGTTAATGCCTGATTGTATCCAATGGCATGTGATTTTTGACAAATCACTTCTGTTTTCATGCCCGTACCTTCAAGTTTTGGAAGCTGCTTTACTTTTACAGGATCCATGCCTGTTAATATACCTGCCATGCCAAGTGTTAGTGCAGCAAATGCACCACTTGTTACAACAACCGCTTCGGCTCTTGTAATTTGTGCAAGTCTTTCACCTACTTTATCATGTAAATCGTCAAGCATGCAAAATTTATGCGAGGCTTGCCTAATAGCTTCTACTGTGGCAGGACGCATGAGCGTTGCAGTCATGGCAGTATAAGTACCAGCTGCATTAATAAATGTGCGCACACCTAGTTCACTAAATAAGTCGCGTTTTTTAGCCACTTCGAGTGGGGTTGATTTTGGCGCCGCATTGGCAAGTCCACTAGCAATAGCACCACCAGCAAGCGGTGAAATTGAAATATATTTGATGAGGTCTCTGCGTTTCATAGTTTTTTGTTTTAATTAGTTTGCAATTGCGATACAATCCATTTCTACAAGTGAGTTACCCGGTACGCCACCATAAGTAGCTACTGTTGTTCTTACAGGCGGGTTGGCCCCAAAGCGGCCTTTGTATACTTCGTTCATTTGTTTGTAATCATTTAAATCGGCGAGGTATACATTTACTTTTAAAACTTTTTCCATAGAGGATCCAGCTTTAATGAGTTCTTTCTCCAATTCTTTTA
>JBIIZN010000014.1:0-21330 GCA_044346275.1 Sediminibacterium sp. | reverse complement strand
ACCTACGTTCTCTTTGCTGAAAATCAAGTATTGCTTCATTTAAATGAGCCTTTCTGAAATCTGGCCACAATATAGGGGTAAAATAGAGCTCTGCATAAGCAAGTTGATATAATAAAAAATTGCTTATACGAAATTCACCACTGGTTCTTATCACAAGTGCCGGATCCGGAATTCCTTTCGTACACAAATAGTCAGCAAAGGTATCTTGGGTAATTAACTGCGGGTCCAAACTGCCTGCCTGAACATCCAAAGCGATTTGCTTAACCGCATTTGTAATTTCCCATCTGCTACTATAACTCAGCGCCATAATGAGCGTTAATCCCGTATTGGCAGCCGTTAATTCTAGGGCCTCTTCAAGTTCTTTTTGTGCAAACTCAGGGAGCATTTGCCTATCCCCAATCACTTGCAAACGAATATTATTTTTATTTAATGTAGGGACCTCTTTTCGGATGGTATCTACCAGCAAACTCATGAGCCCCGCCACTTCATTTGCTGGACGGTCCCAGTTTTCTGTACTAAAAGCATACAGTGTCAGATAGCCAATACCAAGCTCTGCAGCACCTTCCACAATATTTCTAACACTTTCTACGCCATGAAAATGGCCATACAAGCGGTCTTCTCCCTTTTCTTCTGCCCAACGACCATTACCATCCATAATTATAGCAACATGTTCTGGTAAACGGTTGAGGTCTATTTGAGTCTTAAGGTCTTCCAACATGCGTTTGAAAAGGATTTATAGGCTGCAAAATTAACGAAAAAACAGGGGTTTGCACCGAATACTTTGCCTAATTATCGCCAAAACGACTTATTGAACAGGCTTTGGACACTTATAGGTTTGTAAATTAAAGGAAATACCCAGTTTTAGGCCTGCAAAAACGTCGGTTTGAAGCGTATTTCCCCTTTGCCTACCCTTAATTCCAATGGGAGTCCCAGTTTCGTAGCTACGATCTTGGAGTAAAAAAGCGGGTGAAGGGGACCCATCCGGTAGTGTAGGAAATGCGTCTGGTGCATACACCCCACTCACATCGTCTAGATAATCGGTGTTGGTAAAGCGGTACATAAGCTCGGCAAAAACATTGAACTGCTCACTTAAGGCATACTTAACACCCAAGGTAACTGGCACAGATACCGCAATTGGCGCATAGGTTTTAGTTGTTGGATATGCCGAAGATCCTTGACCCTCTGTACCAAGTGGTCTTAGAAAATATTTTTGATTGCCTAAAAATGCATAGGGATCATAAGAAAAAGCACCCACACCTACTCCAACATACGGCGTGAACCTAAAATCTTCGAACCCAGGTTGAAATGCAAAAAAGTTAAAATCAAAAGAAAGAGCTGCCTCCCAAACATGACTATTAAAACTAAGATTGCGACGCTGCTGGCTTGCATTAACACTATACTGGTCAGAATAACCAAGTAGTGCATACTCACCACTTAATCTAACACTCATGTAATTGTTAAACTGCTTTCTAAAAAAAATACCCGTGTTAATCTTGGGTCTGTTAACTGCGGCTGTCGGATTTAAATCACCAAAATAATGTGCTGCACCTGCTCCAATACCAAACTCTCCTTGATGCACAAAACTTTGCATAAGCTGCGCACTTGCAGTGAAACCACTGCACCCGAGTAGGATACTAAAAATAAAATGTTTTGTCATGGGCGCCTGCTTACTTCATGTAAAGTAGCAACAAAAATAAATACCAAAAATGTTAATTTCTTTTATCAAGACCCCAAGTAAGCTTGGTTCTAAGTGTAGACAAGAAACTATTTTCGTTTAATCGGACTAGATTAACGCAAAACTGCTCTCTTCTAATCGCTAATTGCACGGTTTTATCTACAATTTCTTTACGTGCATCTAAGGCACAAATAAATTGATCTGCCCTTCCCTCAATTTCAAATGAAACCACGTTGGTATCAGGAATAACTATGGGACGCACATTTAAATTGTGTGGTGCGACTGGTGTAATTACAAAACTTGCTGCATCTGGAAATAATATAGGACCATTGCAACTCATACTATAACCGGTAGATCCCGTAGGCGTGGATACAATGAGTCCATCGGCCCAATAGGTATTTAAAAACTCTCCATTGATATACGTATGAATTTTAATCATGGGAGAAATGTCACGCTTATGAATCGCAAACTCATTGAGTGCAAAAGGCGTGTCACCAAAAAGCACTTCGTTAGAATCGAGATGAATAAGTGCTCGTTTGTCCACTACAAATGTTCTATTCACAATAGCATCCACAGCGCTTTGTAGCGCTTCGGGACTAATACTTGCCAAAAAACCAAGTCTACCAAAATTGATTCCTAAAATAGGAATGCCTGTATCTTTTACAAGCGTAACGGCGTCAAGCATCGTACCATCGCCACCCAAACTAATCATACAATCTATAGAAGCATCTAAATCTGACGAAACTTTAAATGGTATCAGTGAGGCAACTGTTTGTTGGGGTAAATCAGCGTGTAGTAACAATTGATGAAATACATGTATTTCTATATCGTGAGGCGCCAAAGCATCAAGCAGTAAAGCAAGCGGATTGGGGGTTGTCAAATCTATACCTCTACTATAAATTGCAATTTTCATGTGTCTACTTTGTAATCAAAATCATCAAAAATTAAATTCACCCTGCAAATATAGGCCATCTCGCTTCAGCTGGTTGCGGCTATATTCTACACGAAATACAAAATCGTAAATACTTACAAGGTCAATACCAGCACCATACGTATACAACAGGGTATTACTTAAGGAATTAGAGAGATGCGCGTATTTATTATAGGCATATCCCGCATCTGCAAAAATTTTAAAATAAAGTCGAACAGGAATTTTTTCGTGGTTTTTAATAGGCAATGGATTGGTGATGGTGAAGTTTTTTACATTAAAATGATACGCGTTTCTTAGAACACCCCCAGCCGTTCCATCCACTACATAATACTCGAGACCCCTTAGTTGCATACCTCCATACCCAATAAGCCTACTATTTGAAAATATTGAATCAACGGGAGATTTATACGCAGCAGTTGCGTCAAACAATAAAAAACTTTTAGTACTTATTTTTTTTGCATAGAGTTGTCTAGCACTAAGTTGAAAAATGGATTGAACTTTTGTTGCAAACCTTTTTAGAAAAAATAAGTCGGTATAATAACCGGATGTTGGATAAATAATATTAGACACCCTAACATTCTGATAACGGTAACTTACGTCAAGCGCTGCTTGCCTATTTGTTTGACCCGGATAATAATTTTTTTGCAGCTTTATAATTGTATCTGCAATGGTCTCGTTGAAATAGCTAATTCTGATGGTTGTGCGCTTAAACTGGTCGGGGCGATAACTGTAAGATCCATCTAGGCGCCATGTTTTTCGGGCATCATCTACATGTCTAAAAAAAACTTGCTTGTTGGCCACTGTAGCCACATTCAATTCTTTTTGCGTAGCATGTAAAAAACCAACACTAAATCCTTTGGTGAGTTTTTTATCAATAAATGGAATGGAGTAACGTGCCGAAAACTGCCTGTTATAGCCTGTTATAAGCCATACATTTAAATTATCATTTCTGCCAGACACATTGTTTTGTATAAATTTTACACCATAATTAACGCGGTCTAAACTTCTGTTTTGATCTACCCACCACTGATTAAAGTTTCTATCTACGAGTCTAAAATAAGGAAGTGGCAACAGGTACCATCTTTCTTTAACCTGAACACGAATATGCCATTGATTTTGTACCTGAAGTGTATCAATTTTAACGTCCACAAAAAGTTGGGTATTCATTAAGAGCTGCTTGGACTGAATAATAGCAGGGCCTAATTGTTCAGAAGATAGAGAATCGCCCTTTGCAAATGAAAGTTCTCTTACAATGATATAATTTTTTGTTTTTGCATTACCCGTAATTTCAACGACCTCGATAGGCATTTTTTGTTGCGACAAAGCAGTCAATGAAAAATTGAAAAGGAGCAGAAAAAAAAGTAGGCGCATAGGCAAAGCGTTAACACCTACATATTGAGGTATGAAAGTAGATGGTTGTAATTTTCTTTCAACTCGTTCTGATAGTTTTCTTCACCGAAATAATATTTTACGCTATAATCATAACGCTGGAATGTAGCAACAATGGTAGATACTTCGATACGGTTAATTTGAATTGTCACAAGTAGCATGCCTGTTTTGGGATCCGTTGCAGTATTAAACTGAGTTACATATGCATCGTTGGTTTCAATTAAACGTATGATTTCTCCAAAAGAATATTGTCTTTGTTCCATCTCTAAAACAATTACAGCACCCCTTGTATCAGCCCCTATATGGCTGGTGAGCGCCGCTAACATATGCTTTGCTGTAATAACCCCTAGCAAATCTGCAGCTGCTGAAACAACCGGCAGCATCGTTAATTCATGTAATGATAATAGTTTAGCTCCTGCCAAAAAATGAGCATCAGCGTGCACGGATGCAGTAATGAATTCATCTTGCAAAGTAGCTATAACAGCAGTTTCATCTATATCCAACAAAGTATTTTTGTCTACGATACCCACTAGCTTTTCATCTGTAACAACACATAAATGTTGTACATCATAATCATCCATTAACTGGAGTGCAAAAGATGCTTTGTCCAATAAATGAACAGATGGAAAACTGGTATTAATGAGTTGTGCTGCTAGCATGGCTTAGCTGGTTCAAAAATGCTTCTAAAATTTGGTTGAACTCGGCGGGCACTTCCATCATGGGTGCGTGTCCGCATTTGTCAACAAAATGAAGGGTACTATTTGGTATGAGCTTATGAAATTCTTCTCCAACATAAGGTGGTGTAACAATATCGTTGTTACCCCAAATTAAAAGGGTAGGCTGTTGTATTTGACCTAACTCAGGACCCAAATTACTTCTGATAGCGCTTTTGGCGAGTGCTAAAATTTTAATCACTTTTAACCTATTTCTAGTAATTTCAAATACTTCGTCTACAAGTTCTTTGGTGGCTACTGCAGGATCGTAAAAGGTTTCTTCTGTTTTATTTTTTATATAATCGTAGTCGCCTCTTTTTGGATAACTATCACCCATGGCCTTTTCAAAAAGTCCGCTACTGCCGGTTAAAGTGAGGGACTTAATTTTTTCAGGATGCTTGAGTACATGCACAAGTGCAACATGCCCTCCAAGTGAGTTGCCTAATAAATGAATACCAGTATAACCTCTTGCCTCAATAAATTTTTGTACTACTTTTTCGAGACCACCCACAGTGGTATGAAAAATATCTAAATCAAAAAGTGGTAAAATAGGAACGATTACTTTATTGCAGTGTCTGAAATGCTCAATTAAATGTTCGAAGTTACTGAGCGCACCAAAAAGACCATGCAATAAAAGCAAGGGTTCGCCAGTACCTTCTTCGATATAACTAATTTTATCTTGAACTTTAATTTCGTAATTCATGTGGACTTGTATAGAACAAGGCTAAAATAATGATTTTAGTAGGAATCACGGCATTAAATAACCATGAATTACAACTTACTTACTTTACCTGTTTGCCGATGGTTTCAAAATGATCACCTAAACTAGTAAACATATTCTTAAATACTGGTATTACCTGGCCAATAGTGTCTAACACTTTAGGTCCCCAGGGTGCAATATATCCATATGTTTTAGAGGCAGTTATTGTAGACTCAGAAATTAAATGAAGCTTAACACCATAAAAAAGCACCACACTCCAAATAGTCATATAAATAGCACCAAAAAGTAGAATGCCCGCTAGTTTGTTAGCCCAACCAAGCAAAACAATTTCGGCTGCTTTTTGCAACATGCCCGCCACCAAACGAACAATAAGTGTAACAGCTATCATAATGGCTAAAAATGAAGCGAATGGAAGCCAGCTAGCTGAAATCCCAGTATCATGTCCTATTTTGGAAGCAACAACTGCCGATAGCTTGGTGGCAGCAGCTAACCCTATTAGTAATGCTGCAAATGAAAATAAAGCAATGATAAAGCCTTTTGTGTAACCTTTAAAGAGTGCTCCAATCAAAATAATTCCACAAATAATATCTAAAACCACGTTTTTAATTTAGCGTTACGTGAATATAGTAAAACTAACCGAGTGCCGCTTTAACTGCAGCAGCAATAGCTTTGCCATCTGCCTGACCAGCTAATTGTTTAGAAGCCACGCCCATTACTTTTCCTAAATCCTGAGGCCCAGTTGCACCAACAGTTGCAATGATTTGCATTACAATTTCTTTGATCGCCGCTTCATCTAGTTGCGCAGGTAAAAACTTTTCGATCACTGCAATTTCTTCGATTTCTTTTTGCGCTAAGTCTGTTCTATTTTGCTCTTGGTAAATAGTAAGCGAATCTTTTCTTGATTTCACTAGTTTTTGTAAGAGCTTTAATTCTACTTCAGCAGTAATAGAACCACCAGCACCAGGATCGGTTTTTGCTTTTATGATTTCTGCTTTAATGGCACGTAGTCCTCTTAATAATCCTTCATCTTTTGATTTCATAGCGTCTTTCATTTGCGCCATTACTTGTTCTTCTAAAGTTGCCATAGAATGTAATTATTTATTTTTTTGAATTTGACTGTCTCTAAATTTTTTATAAAATGACTTTGCAAAATCTTTCATTTCGCCCGCTAGAACCTGATCTTGGGTTGCTCTAATAAAAGTATCTGCCATACCCATAAAGGTTTGGTAATAAAAATCGGCCATTTCATCTACCATCATATCTTTAGTCCACAAATCGATACGTAATGCTGATTTATCGGCAGCATCCCAAAACGCCAACATCATAGCTCTTGCAGATTGTGCCATATCGGCGGTACTGTCGGAAGCATTCCACTTGATATCCTGTGGTACTTTGTTTTCGTCTAAATGCACTTCGATATTGATATTGGATTGACGCATCATGTTGTAAGTTTTTGCAAAAATAAGCCTAAAGCATCTTATTGCTATGCCTATAATTCTTTAAATAAATGAAGGGATGTGGTGAAATTGATGTTTTGTAAGAATAATAGCCCATTTTGTGTACGCTCGCCTTTTATTTTTTCATTTTTATACACCACCAAAAGGGCTTCGGCAATACAAGCTGGTGTTGATTCTGGATACCTTGTCACCATATCTTCTAGGTGCATTTCCTTTGCAAATGAGTCCGCGGCAACAATGGACACACCCGCTTTAGCAGCTTCCAATGCTATTAAATAAGCAGCAGCACTATCATCTATTAAAACCACTGCATAAGCACTAGAAACCAATTGATACCAGTTATGTACGGTGAGGCCGGCTGGCACTATTACAACATCGGCCCTGTACTTATAGTTGCGCAATTTTTCTTCTAAAAAAGAACGCTGGATTCCATTTGATGGAACCAATAACAGTTTCATATTACTCTGTTGCCACTTCTTAAATTGAGAAAACGCTTGTAAAAGCTCAATGCTGCTTTTGTCCTCGTAAGCCACAGCTAAAAAGTATTCGGTTCCGCCAGCATGGGTACCCTTATACATCTGTTGCAAATTATAGTCGATGGGATAAATTTCGGAGGATGGAACTATTGGAATAGATGAGATACGGTCTTTTGAAATCCCAAATTGTGTCTCTAATAGCTGTAGAGCCTTGTTTTCTACAACAAGCCACTGCTTTACTTTATGTATGTTCTGTTTAAAAAAGTAATGTTGAAATTTGGTTAGGTTCCCTTCAAAAAAACATATTTGAGGGATGGTGGTACGCCCCGAATACCTGCCACTCAATTGCAGCCACAGAGCGGGTTGTAGCGCTGAAAGCAGTTTAGGCGCCGTTAGTTCATACCATATTTTTTCTGCCAAAAAACTATTACGCTCGTATTTTGTTTTGATCCAACTACAATTTGGCGCACCTACAAAACTAGTTGGTTGCGAAGTATCAGAAAGTAAAATAAACTGATGCGCTGGATGGGCATGAATCTCAGTTTCAAGCCATTTCCAAATGAAACGACCAACGCTTGAAAAATTGGTATCACGGATACCCACTAAAGTGACTGCGATTTTCATTGGATGCAAAGATACTTACATCTTTTCCACGGAGGCACATTAGGGTGCTACAAGGCTAAATACTTATCATACTTTTACAACATGCAATCAAAGCTGCAACAGTTAGACTTATTTGGCGGCCCTGCCCAAGATATTGGAGGGGCAAAAGAAAAAAAGAAGGCGAAACCCAAGGCCATACCTGAGGTGGCTTCGATTATGGAAACGCCGGCTCCTACTCCTCCTGTTAGCACGCCAGAAACAGTAGTTACAGCAGCTATTTTTGAATCCCCATTTGTGACCGATTCTGTTACTGCCGAACCTTCTTATGTTGAAAGACCTAGACAGCCCCGCGTTACCATAGAAAAAATAGCTGGCAAAAGAGGTCGTAAATCCTATAGTGAAATTGATACCGAAATTGATTTAATTGAAATTCCGGACGAAAAAGTGTTGGCGCAAAAACTATATTACACCATTAGCGAAGTAGCGAGCTGGTTTAAAGTAAACACATCTTTACTTCGTTATTGGGAAAATGAATTTGATATTTTAAAGCCGCGCAAAACAAGAAAAGGCGACCGCTTATTTAGAGTAGAAGACATTAAAAATTTACAAATCATTTATTTTCTACTACGTCAAAAAAAATATTCCATAGAAGGCGCGAGAACCTATTTAAAGCAAAACAAATCGCAGGCCGATACACAGGCGCAGCTGGTACAAACCCTAACAAAGTTCAAAACTTTTTTACTGGAATTAAAAGCAGGGCTTCACTAATCTAAGGCGCGCTAATGCTTTCGTTGCGCTTAAGACTGCTTCACTACAACATCTGTACTTGAGGCTGCTAATTCAATATTGTGGGCTTCTAATATTTCAATAAAAGCCATATTTATTTTTTCTCGAAGCATTAAATAATCTTCATGCTCATCGGCAGCAGCAGAAAAATATTCAACGATTACGATGTGTGCATTTTTTCCAGTATCATGCAAATGAACTTGAAAGCTGTCAATTTTTTGGGCGCTTAAATAACTACGCACGGCAGCTAGAAAAATTGACAGTGTACTTGTAGTTGCACTTAAAGAAAGCTCGAGTTGTATTTCGGTTTTGCGCTGTGTACGCAAACTAATATTGTCTACTATCGTATCCACCATTTGTTTGTTAGGTACCGATATGTAAGTTTTTTCGTTGGTGCGAATACGTGTACTTCTGAGTCCAATTTTTTCTATGGTTCCAGTAAATCCATTTACTTTTACCTGCTCGCCCACTGTAAAGGGCTTATCAAAAAAGATGATAAAAGAGGCAATTAAATTTTCCATACTCTCTCTCGTAGCAAGAGCTACAGCTGCACCCACTAAACTTAATCCGGTTAAAATGCTGCCTATATTTTTATTGAATGAGAATTTTAAAACAAGAAGAACCCCAATAATAATGAGTATTACTTTAAAGAAGTCTTTAAAGAAAATAATCAGCTGATTGTCTTGCTGATCTTTGGTTATGTTGGCACGTTCTTCTAATACCATCGCCATAAAATCAATAACACGAAGGCATAGCCATATAAAAACAATTACGAGTGCGCCATTCATCAGCGCATCTAAAATTTGCCTAGTATTAGTTTTATATATAGTAAATTGAAAAGCAGTTGGAAACTTTAATCTATCAATAGCAATCATTGATATGGTCAGAAGCAAATAAGTGCCTAATGGTTGCACTACTAAATCTAAAAAAGACTGCTTGGGTAATTTGTGTTTGCTATTGGTAATAAGTTTAAAAAGCTTACTCGCTAAAAATTTAGAGATAAGTCTTTTAAAAATGAGTGTAACTAGTATGGTACCTATAACAATAAGGTAAGCCTCTACCGTATTATCTAATATTTTTAGTTCCATTTATCAATTTCTATTTTTTCGCCATCAAAACTTGCATAGGTAAAATTTTGAATCCAGTCACCTAAATTAATATAATGACTATTGCCTATTGTAAGGTCGAGTGGAAAATGACGATGTCCAAAAATCAAATAATCGTAATGCTTCTTTTGTAAAATTTCTTTACTATAGCATATAAGCCACTCATTTTCTTCCCCTAAAAACTGTGCATCGGCATTACCCGTTTTTGCCCGGCTTTTCCGGCTAAAATAATTGGCAATACCAACCCCCGTGTCAGGATGAACCCACCTAAACAACCACTTACAAAATGGATTGGTAAATATTTTTTTAATAAACTTATAACCTGCATCACCTGGACCTAAACCATCTCCATGGGCGATATAGCAGGCTTTATTGTTAAATAAAAATTCTTGTGGACCGTGGTATACTTTACAACCTAATTCTTTTTCAAAATAATGACGCATCCATAGGTCATGATTGCCTGTAAATACGTGTACCGGAATTCCTTTATCTGTGAGTTTGGCAATTTGTCCGAGCAGGCGCACAAAGCCTTTGGGCACTACATGATTATACTCAAACCAAAAATCAAAAATATCACCTACAATAAAAATGGCTGCAGCGCTGTCTTCGATAGATTGCAAAAACGCCACTACCTTTTTTTCACGTTCCAAACTAGCATCATAATCAGGTGCACCCAAATGAAAATCTGAGAGCAAATAAATTTTACGGCCAGAAGAAGCATGAATGGTAGCTGTCATGTGCTTTTAATTATTTCTGTCTACTAAAAAACAGTACACTTCTTTTGGACCATGCACGCCTACTACCAGTGTTTTTTCAATATCTGCTGTTCTACTAGGTCCACTAGCAAGCGTTATAAGCGAAGGCAACTGATTGCCATAATGTTTTGTAACAGATTTTAAACCATCTGAAATATCATACACCACTTGATCGGTGTAAGCAATACAAATATGAATAGGCGCATACACACTCACCGTTCGACCACTTTGTTGACCAGCAGAAAGTATCATACTTCCAGTTCGGGCAATTAAATTATCGCAACTGGTAATAGCAGCATCACAATATTCTAGATCTTCAGATTGCATACCACCAAAGCCTGCTTTGGTTAACATTTCGATAAGTGCATTTTCTCTGCAGTAAGTTTGCTTCCAATTGCGCTGTATAAAAAGCATACTCAATTGTGATGCAAGTTCTTTTTCGCTGGCACAAAATGCAAACTTCCCTTGCAAACCAGAAAAGTTTTCGGCAAACAACACCGAAAGGTCTTCTTGGGTGGTGGGGTATGTTGTGGAAGACGTATCAACCGCCGAAAATGGCACAGGCACTGGCTTCGCCAGTGCCTGTTTTATCTTATGTAAAATATTTTCTCTTGCGCTTTTTGCCATCCTTAAGCTATTAATTAATTTCCTCAGTTGGTTTTTGATCGTCTGTTGCAGCAGGCGCTTCAGGTGCAGGCGCGTCTAATGCTGGAGCAGCTTCCTCTGGAGCAACCTCTTCAGGAACGACTTCAACTTCAATCACCTTTTTTTCTTCAAAAGGTCTTTTACCAATAAGCGTTTCAACATCTGATTTATGCAACACTTCTTTAGCGAGTAATTCTTTTGCTAAAATTTCAACTGCTTCTTTTTTATCACGAAGTAGTTGAAGTGTGCGCTGATAAGCATCTTCAATTATTCCGCGTACTTCGTGGTCAATAATTTTACCAGTTTCCTCGCTATAAGGTTTGGTAAAGGTATTTTCTTGAGAAGGATCATAGTAACTCACATTACCCACTTTACTATTCATACCATACGCAGTAACCATGCTGTATGCAATACGCGTAATTTGTTGTAGGTCGTTGGAAGCACCTGTAGAAATTTTTCCAAAGAATATTTCTTCTGCTGCTCTACCACCGAGTGTCATACAAATTTGATCCATTAACTGATCGGTATTGTAGAGGTACTGCTCGGTTGGGGTATACTGCGCATAACCTAATGCAGCCGTACCACGAGGTACAATGGTAACTTTTAAAAGCGGATACGCATGTTCTAAAAACCAACCACAAACTGCGTGACCTGCTTCGTGGTAGGCGATAATAGATTTTTCGTGCGGAGCTATAATTTTATTTTTCTTTTCAAGTCCACCAATCACACGGTCAATGGCATCTTGAAAATCAATCATCTCCACAGATTCTTTACCTTTTCGAGCAGCAATAAGTGCTGCTTCGTTACAAACGTTGGCGATATCAGCACCTGCAAATCCAGGTGTTTGTTCTGCTAGTTTATGTAAATCAAGTGCTACAGAAATTTTAATGGGCTCAAGGTGCACTTTAAAAATTTCTTCTCTGCCTTTAACGTCCGGTTTGTCTATAGAAATTTGGCGATCAAAACGTCCCGGTCTTAAAAGCGCAGCGTCTAATACATCGGGTCTGTTGGTTGCGGCTAAAATAATAATGCCCGTATCACCGCCAAAACCATCCATTTCTACAAGTAGTTGGTTTAAGGTATTTTCACGTTCGTCATTACTCATCATGGCATTTTTACCACGTGCACGTCCTATCGCATCAATTTCATCAATAAAAATAATGCAAGGTGCTTTTTCTCTTGCTTGCTTGAATAAATCACGCACACGACTTGCACCCACACCTACAAACATTTCAACAAAATCAGATCCACTTAAGCTAAAGAAAGGAACCTGTGCTTCACCAGCCATGGCTTTAGCAAGCAATGTTTTACCGGTACCTGGAGGGCCTACAAGTAAGGCACCTTTTGGAATTTTACCACCAAGTGCGGTATACTTTTTTGGATTTTTTAAGAAGTCGACAATCTCCATCACTTCCACTTTGGCTTCGTCAAGTCCAGCAACATCACCAAAATTGATATTTACTTTAGCGCCCTTATCGAATAAAGTTGCTTTAGATTTTCCAATATTAAAAATACCACCCGCGCCACCGCCCGGACCGCCAGCACCGCCGCCCATTTTACGCATGAGTAATAACCATACTACTACAATGATTACAAGTGTAAAAATTGATTGAAGTACGCCGCCTATCCAGTCTGCAGCTTTTACAATATCTCTTTTAACTTCTGGCAACTTATGTTGCTCTGTAAATTTTTGTAAATTTTCATCAAAAGATTTCCAGTCCAATACTTCAAAAACAAATAATGGAGCGCCCTTTACTTTTTCTTTAGGTAATACAACGCCAAATTTTTTAACGTAAAATTCTTTTTTAAGACTATCGGCATTAATGTATACTTGCACTTCATCTTTGTTTTTTACAAAATCGAGTTTCGTAACATCGCCTGCTAAAAGCATTTGTTGTTTAAACTCCTGCTCAGTAGTCTTTTTCAATTCTGGCGAAAAGTTCATTAACTGAGACACCAATAGGCCAACAATAATGACGCCATAAATCCAATAGATATTGAACTTAGGAGTCTTTTTGCCGCCTTTACCTTTGTCTTGAAAATTAAATTTTGGTTGCTTCTCTTCTGACATATACTTTCTATTATTCGTGGATTTGTGACACTGCATCACTCCACATTTCTTCTAATTTATAAAATTCTCTAGCTTCTGGATGCATTACGTGCACCACTACATTAACATAGTCAATGATAACCCATTGTAATGCTTTTCGTCCTTCGTGTTTGTATGGATTTTCGCCGCATACTTGTTTTACCTCATCTTCGATGTGGTCACAAATAGCGCGCACTTGTGTGGTACTAGAAGCTTGGCAAACAATAAAAAAATCGGCTGCAGCTTCTTCGATTTTGCGTAAATCTAAACTAATAATATGCTCACCTTTTTTATCTAAAATGGCATTAATGATTGTTTTTAGAATTTTTGAGCTCTTGGTTAACCGGGTAATCGTACTTTTTGGTCGATTTTTTAAAACAGAAAGGGGTTCCAACAATAGAGTTATTTAGTGATTAATAATTTGATTTAGACGTAGCTCTTGTAACTTCGTCAAAAATACTAATTCTTTGGCTTCAGAAGGCTTAAATACACCCATCGGTTTACCATTTACAGAATTAACTGAAGTAGATAGTACCAACATCTATGCCATGAACCAAGTTAAGACAAACTTGGCTGGGCATGGCGCTGCATTTCTAGCGCAAAAACAATGGGCAGGAAAGGGCCAAATGGGAAAGGTTTGGGAGGCAGAAAAGGGTCAAAATATCCTATTATCGGTGGTTTTGGACTCAAAAAAGCTTGTTTTTGATGGTTTGGCGCTAGAGCCATCCGTGGTGAGTATGCTCGTGGCAGTAGGATGTTTTAACTTTTTTATTACATATGCCGGTGACGAAACACGGATCAAGTGGCCCAATGATATCTATTGGCGTGACAGAAAGGCAGCGGGTATTTTAATTGAAAACAGCTTTAGGGGACCTATCTGGCAGTGGAGCATTGCAGGAATGGGGGTTAATCTCAATCAAACCGGGTTTGGAATGGAGCTAACTAAAGCAGTTTCACTCAAACAAATTACCGGCAAAACATTTCAGGTACCTGCACTTGCAAAAGAATTATGTAGTCACATAGAGGCGGCTTTGCAAATAGTAGTTGATAAAGGGCCTGACACCCTGCTTGCGCTTTATAACAATGTACTTTATAAGAAGGGGGAGCAAGTTCTGTTAGACATTGAGGGCCAAAAAATAAACGCTACTATTTGCAGGGTTTTATCAAATGGATATTTAGAAATTGAGACAGAAAATGGAAGCAAACAATCGCATGCCCTAGGTGCTATACAGTGGTTATCATAAATTAAATACAACAAGATGTCTTCAACCATAAAATTGACACAGTTTTCTCATGGCGCCGGATGCGGATGTAAAATTGCACCAGCGGTATTAGAAACAATTTTAGCTTCTTCGTTACCAAAAATTGAAAATAAAAATTTACTCGTTGGCTACGGAAGTAAAGATGATGCAGCTGCTTATGACATGGGTAATGGTCAAGCCATAATTAGCACCACCGATTTTTTTACACCCATTGTAGATGATGCACATGCATTTGGAAAAATTGCAAGCGCCAATGCTATTAGTGATGTGTATGCCATGGGCGGAAAGCCACTCATGGCTATTGCCATACTGGGTTGGCCAGTGAATACAATTCCTGCAGCCCTTGCTGCAGAAGTGTTAGAGGGCGCTCGTAGTATTTGCGCAGAAGCAGGTATTCCACTCGCGGGCGGACATAGTATTGATAGCACCGAACCTATTTTTGGATTAGCCGTTACTGGTATAGCACCAATAGCAAACCTCAAAAAAAATAATACGGCAAAACTAGGCGATGTGCTTTTTGTTACAAAACCAATTGGTGTTGGCATCTTAGCAACCGCACAAAAAAGAGACGTTTTAGAACCACAAGATCTTACACCATTTATTGAACAGTTAACAACACTTAATAAAATTGGAGAAATACTGGGGGGCATACCAGAAGTGCATGCACTCACTGATATCACCGGCTTTGGATTATTAGGCCACTTAATTGAAATGGCAGAAGGAAGTGGGCTTAGTGCACATATTAATTATTCAAAAATCAAAATGATAGAGGCTGCTAAAAAATATTTAGCACAGCGCATGGTACCAGATGCCACGTACCGAAACTGGAATTGCTATAGCACAAAAACAAGTTTTGATCCAGGTGTAAATGTTATGGAAGCTTTTAGTATGTTACCGGATCCACAAACCAATGGAGGTTTACTGGTAGCCGTAGATCCTAGTGCAGTAGATATTTTAAAAGATGTATTCACAAAAAATGGTCTCGAGGCATTTATCGAACCCATTGGTGTATTAGAAGCGACGGGTGAAAAAGTAGTAGTGGTAAAAAATTAAGTGTTAAAACCAAACGCTAAAAAACCATATTGCCTTTGTTTTTTATTTGCTCATTGGTAAGCTCTGCAACCATTTGAACACCATTGAGCGCTTTTACGGTTTGCTTGATCCAGTTGCATTTTTCATCATCTACAAAATCGCCTTTTGTGAGCCACAAAAAGTCCATGTGTCTGAACTCTGGTAACAAATATTCACCATCGCAATGGTTGTGGTATAAATAGTGCACTAAAAAACTATTGGGCTCTTTAGATTCGTAAATACTAAAATAGTAGCTACGTTCCTTTTTTTTGAGGTGAATTTCGATGGCCGGATTTAACCTAAACTGATGCCCCAATTGATTGTTCAATTGCAAACAAAATTGATGGCTTTTGATAGGCGCAATAATGCCTAATAAACGCGTGTCGTCAAAAAAGTCTTCGTTGAGCTCATCAATATTTAGTTTGAGTTTCATAGCATTAATTTATGCGTCCATTAAAATGTAACGGAAAAACTTATTTCGTTGGCACCACGCTTTATGCGTAGCATCGTTTGGTCTCCTTTTTTAAACTTGCTAAGGGTTTGCATATAACTATTTACGTCTACAAATTTATAGTCGCCAAGTTGTAGCAATATATCGCCTGCTTGTAAGCCTAATTTTTCCGCGAGTTTACCCGGGCTTGCACCATCAATACGCATCCCCGTACCACTATATCCATAATCCGGAATAACACCCAAACTCACCGTAAACTTAGTGCTACGGCCCATTTGAGGCTCTGTTGTTTTGATAAAATCTAGTTTGGGTAAACTATCTGTAATGTCCATCATTTGATAAGCGAGTGTTACAATATTTGCAGTGGCTTCGTAATTTATTTTGTCTGCATCATCTGAAGCTTTGTGGTAATCGGGATGACTTCCTGTAAAGAAAAATTGAACCGGAATACCTGCTCTATAAAAACTAGCGTGATCACTTGGGCCACTACCTGTACTATCAAATTTTACAACGAGTGGTGTTGATAGCGATTTCCAAATATGACTCCATTTACTCGACGTCCCATAACCACCCACCGTTAATTTATGAGAGGTATCATAACGGCCTACCATATCCATGTTAATCATATAATTGATGGGAGCAGTTGTTGTCGGATTTTCTATCCAATATTTACTTCCTAAAAGTCCTAATTCTTCACCCGAAAAATGAAGGAATAAATAATTATGATGCGTAGGTGATTTTTGTTTTAATAACCTGGCTATTTCGAGCAAAACAGCGGTACCACTGGCGTTGTCGTCTGCGCCGTTATGAATAACATGCCCCGTGTCTAATGCATTTTTATCTTCGTTAAAGCCCAGGTGATCATAGTGTGCGCCAATAACAACGGTATTAGCTGCGCCATTATTAATATATGCTGCCACATTTGTTGCAGGTCGTTTTTTCTCTACAATGCGCACCCCTAATTCAAGTTGCAAAGTAGCTGAAGGATCTGTAAAATGTTGAAGTCCTGCCTCTGTCAAATAAATAACAGGAATGGGAAATGCGCCTGATTTATCATTTTTATTAAACTGAATATTGTCAACAATAGATCCAGTGTTGTATAGTATAAAAGCGGTAGCGCCTTTTGTTGCAGCTATGGTTACTTCTTTTTTAATCCATGCTTCTACATCAAAGTGAGGATTGGATTTATTTTCTTCCAGTGTTTCTTTGATGTCTTTAAACCAAGGCTGGCCTTTTTCCTGAAGCGCCATGGCTGGTTTACCTGCAACTTGTAAAGATGCACTCGTTGCCATTGGAAAAAAATCTTTGTCAATTTTTAACTGCGTATTATTAACCGTAAAATGAGTTGCAGGGTCTATTTGTAAGCCCTCATTGATTTCAAATTTTTGTAGATAGCCGCTTGCTCCTTTTGGACCAATTCCAATCATCTCATATTGTTTTACCAAATAGTCCATGGCAGCATCTGCGCCAGCTGTACCCGTTCTTCTTCCTTCTAGCGCATCACTTGCCAAGTAGCCAATATGTGATTTTAAATTAGAAATGAGTGCTGCTTTTTGCTTTTCTGCCTCTATTCTAATTTTACGTTTGCTCTGTGATAATCCTAAAAAGGGCACCAACAATAGGACCCAAAACCATTTTTTACCCATTTCGCTTGCTTTATTACGTACAAAAGTAAGCGATTCTGTTCCCAATCTCGTAACTACCCTCCCCTCTTTGGGGGTACTTTTGTGACCATCTAATTAAACTTGATTCAAAGAGACCTCCATATTGCTTTAGTGGGTAACCCCAACAGTGGAAAAAGTTCCATTTTTAATGCTTTGACGGGCCTACACCAACAAGTTGGTAATTTTCCGGGGGTAACCGTAGATAAAAAAACAGGGGAGCTTCAACTACCTGACGCTACTAAAACAACGCTCATAGACTTACCGGGCACCTACAGTTTGTATCCTCGAAGAGCCGACGAGTGGGTGGCATACAAGGTACTGATGGGTACCGACGATACCATCAAAGCAGACGCCGTTTTACTTGTAGCTGATGCTAGTAACCTCAAAAGAAATTTACTTTTTTGTAGTCAGATTATCGATTTGCAAATTCCTGTAGTGATGGTCCTCACCATGAACGACATTGCATCCAGTAAGGGAATCAAAATAGATATTGCAGGACTCGAAAAAGAATTAGGGATTACTATTATAGCAGTGAACCCTCGAAAAAACAAGGGCATTACCGAATTAAAAAAAGCGTTACAACAATTAACAGTAAAACCAAGCGCTTCTTCTGATAAAAAATTTATTGACACAAAAAAATTAGCCCCAGCAGCCATTGATGGAATACATCAAATAGTACCAGGCTTAAGTGATTATGCTGCCATTCATTATTTAATCAATCACGAAAATTTTCCGTTAGCAAAAGAAATACAAACCCAAATTGACAAGCTGGTTGATGCGCATCAATTTAACCCAACAAAAACGCAGGCCGAAGAAATTTTACAGCGCTACTCTCAGATTAGAGAAGTGATGCGAAAGTATGTAGTAGAGCCAGGTCCACTAGAAAAAAAGATTTTTTCAGATAAATTAGATAATATTTTATTACACCGAGTTTGGGGTTATGTGATTTTATTGGCGGTGTTGTTTGTTTTATTTCAAAGCGTTTATTGGCTCGCAAGTTTCCCAATGGATGGCATTGAGTGGGCATTTGCAAAAGGCGGAAGCTCGCTTGCAGCATGGCTTCCAGAAGCATGGTGGAGCAATTTAATCATCAACGGACTAGTAGCTGGCCTCAGTGGTATTTTGGTTTTTGTACCACAAATCATGATTTTATTTGGGCTCATCACCATACTTGAAGACAGTGGTTATATGGCGCGCATTAGTTTTTTAAGTGATAGACTGATGCGTAAAGTGGGCCTCAATGGAAAAAGTGTAATGCCGATGGTAAGTGGTTTTGCATGCGCCGTACCAGCCATTATGAGTGCACGCAATATTGAAAATAGAAAAGAAAGGTTGTTAACTATTTTAGTAACACCACTCATGAGTTGCAGTGCGCGCCTACCGGTATTTACAATTTTAATTTCACTGGTTATAGATAACGATTACTACTTTGGATTTTTAAGTTTACAAGGGCTCGTTATGATGGGTCTTTACTTATTAGGCATTGCAATGGCCTTGTTGGTGAGCTATATATTAAAGTGGTTTATTACCATTCAAGAAAAAAGCTTTTTTATTTTAGAGCTTCCCATGTACAGAGCACCGCGTTGGAAAAACGCAGGTATCACCATGATCGAAAAAGCTAAAATATTTGTTACAGATGCTGGTAAAGTAATTATGATTATTAGCTTACTCTTATGGTTTTTAAGTAGCTATGGCCCTGGAAATCAAATAGCACAAACCACAAAAAAATATACAGCACTTGAGCAGGTGTTGCCAACAAAAAAAGACTCTTTACAAAAAGAATTCGCTGCCGAAAAATTACAACACTCTTATGCGGGTATTTTAGGAAAAGCCATTGAGCCTGCTATTACTCCGCTTGGTTACGATTGGAAAATTGGTATAGCCCTCATTACATCCTTTGCTGCCAGAGAGGTTTTTGTAGGTACGATGGCCACTTTATATAGCGTAGAAGACAGTGAAGACAGCTCACTCAGACAAAAATTAGCTGCGGCCAAGCATCCGGACGGGACCAAAGTATACACCCTAGCAGCCGGGCTTTCACTCATGATATTTTATTTATTAGCCATGCAGTGTATGAGCACACTCGCCGTTGTTAAAAGAGAAACAAAGTCTTGGAAATGGCCAGCATTTCAGCTTGTGTATATGACGGCCCTCGCTTATGGCATGAGCTGGTTAACCTATGTTTTGTTTAGTTAATACCATACCATCCCAACTTGTAATCTTGTAATTTATCCCATAATAATTTAGAAACTTTTCGCGCAAGTTCCCATCCTTCATTATTTGAATCCCAACTGGTGTCTTTGTTATTTTTGGTACAGATACAAAAAACGTAACGGGCATTTTTTCCGGACACATACATCGCTTCACTTCTGCTAGCGTTAACTGCACCGTTTTTACTAGCTACAAAAACATCGGGCGGAATTTGTGATAGCGCTTCTTCATCCCAATAATTTCTGCCCAATAAACGAAGCATTTTTTCGGAAGAAGCAGTATCTAATAAAGTTCGGTTTGCTAATGCTTCAAACATAGTAGCCATCTCTTTTGGCGATGTTTGTCCCCATCCAAACTTATCTCTACCCGCTTCTCTACCCGGTGTTCTGCTATTTACCCTTGTAGCCGAATAACCAATGCTATCAAGGATTTGATTGATTCTTGTTCCTGTACCAGCCAGTGACTGTAACCATAAACTTGCGGTATTATCACTCGTTGTAAGCATGAGCATAATCACTTTACTAAGCTCTACTTTTTCATTGTGTTTTAGTGATGCGAGTAAATCAGATCCTGCATAAAACAAAGAATCTTTATAGGTTAATTCCTGATGGTATTTGAGTTCGCCTTTATTCAATTTATCCATAATGCCAATAAGTATGGGAACTTTTACCATACTCGCCGTTGGAAAAATACTATCCGCATTGATGCTTACGGTTTTACCAGTATGCAAATCTTTTACATAAATACCCACGTCCCCTTTAAATCCAGTGGTGAGGGTTTCTAAAGCGTGTTGTAGTTTTTTATTTACTTTTTGCGCTTGTGCAGGAACAAGTGCAACTACAAAAATGAATGCAAATAAATTCTTCATAAAGCTTATTTCTTTTTAGGCGCGCCTAAAATTTCTTGACCATGATTTTTTGAATCCGGCTTGGTGATAATTTTTTCAATCACACCGTTTTCATCAATTAAAAAAGTGGTGCGCAAAGTGCCCATATAGGTTTTGCCCATAAACTTCTTTTCGGCCCAAACCCCATATTTTTCATGAATTACCAGGTCGGTGTCGGCAATGAGCGAAAAGGGTAATTCGTGCTTGGCAATGAATTTGAGGTGGCTTTTTTGGTCGTCGGAGCTCACCCCCAGCACTTGATAGCCCTTTTTGGCTAATGCTTTATAATTATCCCTCAGGTTACAGGCCTGTACCGTACAAGTAGGGGTCATATCGTGGGGGTAGAAATATAAAACCAGTTTTTGACCCTTAAAACTAGATAGGGCAATGGTTTTACCGTTTTGGTCGAGGCCTTTAAAGGCTGGGGCTTTGGATCCTT
>JBIIZN010000013.1:0-21942 GCA_044346275.1 Sediminibacterium sp. | reverse complement strand
GGTAAAGTGGTGTATAACCAGTACCACAAAGGAAAGTACTTGGTAGCTTGGCATCCAAAATCTTCTACCGAAAATGAAAGATGGAGTGTTGCTGTCGAAAACAACCATGGTACTATTTTATACAAACAAATTGCGGGTGCGCTTGCAAAACGTATTTGTAATTATACAAGTGTTGGTCAAGAAGTAAAGCAAACCGACGAGTACGGCTTTATCAAATTTGGTAGCCGTGTAGATATTTTATTACCAGTTGGTACTAAAATTAATGTAGCACTCAATGAAGTGGTAAAAGGTGGTGTTACTGTACTTGCTACTTGGGCTTAATACTAGATTCCCTATTATAAATCTCCTAACTGAGGCCTTAGCACAATGTCTTCGGCAACAGCTGTATCCGATAAGGAAGCAGCGGCTACAATCATGGTGGCAACATCAGCGGCTTCCATAATTCTTTTAGGATCTACGCCAGATCCATCCCAACTAGCCGTATAAACAGCGCCCGGATATACGCCGGTTACTTTAATGCCATGCGGCTTTAATTCTTCGCGTAAATTTTTTGTAAATCCCGCTAATGCAAATTTGCTAATACTGTAACTACCTCCATTGGCATAAGCGTGTAATGATGCAATGGAGCAAATATTAAAAATATGCCCGGATTTAGCGGCCATCATGGGCGCAAGTATGGCTCTTGATAAATGATAGGCGCTATATAAATTGCTTTCTATCATTGTGGTAAGTGTACCAGGCGCTTCATTGTAAATGCTGCCGGGTACAAAATGTCCTGCATTGTTTACGATAATATCTGGTGTTCCTTTTTCTAAGCACCAAGCTGCAAATGCGTTAACATCCGCTTCGTTAGACATATCGGTGGGTCTCGCTTTGATAGTTGCACTTGGGTATGCGGTTTGCAATGCAGCAACAGTATCATACAAAGCTGTTTCACCTCTACTACATAGTAAAAGGGTATATCCTTTTTTTGCAAATTCGGTAGCTACTGCTTTTCCGATACCTTTTGAGGCGCCTGTAATTACAACTATCATACTACGAAGTAACATATTTTTTGTGTAAAACTGCTTTAACTTTACCCCATGAAATACCAACACCTTTTCTTTGACCTAGATCATACCCTTTGGGATTTTGAAACGAACGCCAAAGAAAGCCTACAAGACCTTTACACCGTGCACAACTTAGCTGGCAGGGGTGTCGAAAATTTTGATCATTTTTTTGATCATTATAGCGCGCACAACCACCGTTTATGGGACAGGTATACCAAAGGTTTTATTAAGCAAGAAGAGTTAAAGTGGAAGCGGATGTGGTTGGCCCTTTTAGAATATAAAATAGCAGACGAAACATTATCAAGGCAAATGTCACTTGATTTTTTAGAAGTACTACCTACCAAAAAAGCATTGTTTGATGGTACTACCGAGCTACTCACTTATTTGCAAGGGAAAGGATATCAGATGCACCTTGTTACCAACGGGTTTGAAAATGTGCAACACCAAAAAATTAAATATGCTGGACTTGCGCCTTTTTTTGGCGCTGTTATTACCTCAGAAGCAAGTAATAGTTTAAAACCCAATAAAGAAATTTTTGATTACGCCTTTACAAAAACAGGGGCTAATGCTAGTAATAGTATTATGATTGGCGACAACCAAGACGCTGATATTAAAGGTGGCATCAACGCTGGTATGGATACTATTTTTGTAAATCATATTGGCGCAACGCCGCATGTAAAAGCAACCCACGAAGTTTTTGATTTACCATCAATCGCTAAATTATTATAAGTAATGATTATCAATAAAAAAGCCGCTTATAGGAAAGCGGCTTTTTTGAAAACGGTTGTTTATAAATACGAATTTATAAAGTTGCAGTTTTAGTGTCTTTCTTACATTTTTTGCAATCTTTTTTGCAGTCTTTACCACAAGCTTTTTTCTCTTCTTTCTTGCATTTTGTGCAATCTTTTTTACCATCACAAGCAAAAACAGCACCTGTAGTTAGTAAAGCTGCAACAGCAAGCATCATTATTTTTTTCATAAAAAGTGTTTTAGTGTTTTTAGATTATAGTATAAAGTTATATAAAACTAGAGATTTGGCGCCAGATTTTATGTTAAAATCACCATTTTTCGTCGTCAGGAATGGTAGAGGGGTCCATTTTGTACTTTTCCCTAGAGGCTTTTGCAGCCGCAATACGCTCAATAATGAGGGCAGCTATAATATTGGCGGCGTCTACACCCTTGTTTTCAGCAAGTAATTGACTCAGTTTTTTCTCGCTCACGTCTAGGCGGTACAACACCAATAATAGTTTTTTAAAGTCTTGGGTAATCCATTCGTTGATAAGCTTTGTTAAAGCCGATGGGTCGAGTTTTTCTATGGTTTCGAGGCTAAATTCCATACTATTAAATTACACATACTTTTCTATGACACCTAGTCCAAAAAGGGCAAAGTCATATTTTACGGGATCTTTTGGATCCAGCGTTTTGAGATATTGGGTTAGTTCTAGCCCTGCTTGCCAATCTATGTTGGTGCGATCTAGTAACTGAAATCTTTTGGCAACCCTGGCTACATGTAGGTCTATGGGACATATCAGTTCGCTAGGGTTAATCTTGTTCCAAATACCAAAATCAACGCCTTTATTGTCTTTACGAACCATCCATCTTAGGTACATGTTAAGTCGTTTGCATGTAGAGCCTTTGATAGGAGTGGCTATGTGCTTTTTGGTTCGTGGTGGTGCTTCAGGTAGTGAAAAAAAATATTGATGAAAATGATGAAGCCTAGCTGCTGGATCTTTTTCAGGACTTAATATAAATGCAGTTTCTAAGCTTTTGTGTGCATTATAGTGCGTTTTCAAAAATTCGATAAAATAAAGTAAGTCGGTGGTGTTAAATGTGCGGTGCTTAAATGCTAGTAATTTTTTGAGGTCAGACTCCTTATGCCCGGTACAAAATTGATGTGGTGCATTATCCATTAGCTGCATAAGCTCTTTGGACTTTTGAATAATAGTGGTTCTATTGCCCCATGCAAATATGCTTGCAAAAAAACCGGCAATTTCAATGTCTTGTTTTTTTGAAAACAAATGCGGTATACAAATGGGATCGTCTTTAATAAAACTTACCTGATTGTATACCGCAACCTTGCTATCAAAAAATGCTTTAAGTGATGGTATATTGGATTTATCTCCAGCCATCGCCATCTAGAATATTACCAATGCCACCAAGTACACTACCTTCCTCTCTACGAGATGATGTACCGTATTGTAAAATTCGGCCGGCTAATCGACTAATAGGTAAGGTTTGAATCCAAACAGTACCTGGTCCTCTTAGCGTTGCAAAAAATAAACCTTCGCCACCAAAAATACTATTTTTAATCCCGCCAATAAATTCAATATCATATTGAACACCTGAAGTAAAACCTACAATACAGCCGGTATCAATTTTTAGTAAATCACCTTCTTGTAATTGTTTTTGTACCACGTGACCGCAGGCATGTAAAAATGCCATACCATCACCTTCTAATTTTTGCATAATAAAACCTTCGCCACCAAATAAGCCTGTACCTAGTTTGCGCTGAAATTCGATACCCACACTTACGCCTTTAGCAGCACATAAAAAAGCGTCTTTCTGACAAATCACTCTATTTTGGTATCTTGATAAATCAAGTGGGATAATTTTACCAGGATATGGTGATGCAAAACTTACTGATTTAATACCGCCCGATGTATTGGTAAACGCTGTCATGAAAAGGTTTTCACCCACCAATAAACGTTTTCCGGCATTCATTAATTTACCTATAAAACTAGTCTGTTGATTACTGCCGTCGCCAAATAGTGTTTCCATTTGGATACCATCTTCCATCATCATAAAAGCACCTGGTTCCGCAATCGCAGATTCGTTTGGGTCTAATTCCACTTCCACATACTGCATTTCTTCTCCATAGATTTTGTAATCGATTTCGTGATTTTGTATCATAACATTTTATTTTAAAACCAGCTACCTACAAAGGTTTCGCCAGCGTTTTGTAATTTGTTTTTTCTTGCTTTCACTTTTATTTTGTGCTTGATCATTACAGCCACCATTAAAAATAAGAAGATAAAAGTAAATGGAGGAATTCCTAAAAAGCTAATCCAGGTTCCGCCAAACATTTTACGCATCGGTCTACGAAGGCGCTCAGCAATCAAGTACATACTTGGTACAATAATAAGTGTCATAAAAAACGCAAATGCAAGTCCAAATATAATGGTCCAGCTAAGTGGTTTCCAGAATGCAACACTATCACCACCCAAAAAGATATGTGGGTTTAACTCCGAAAATAAAGTGATAAAGTTGATGTTAAATCCAATGGCAATTGGAATAAAACCAAGTATCGCAGCTACTGCTGTTAAAAGTACTGGAATAATTCTTGTTTTACCAGCCTGAATAATAGCGTCTTTGGTTTTCATACCCCTGCTTCTTAATTCGTCGGCAAATTCAATGACTAAAATTCCGTTTTTAACTACGATACCCGCAAGACCCACAATACCAAGTCCTGTCATTAGGCCTGATACTTCCATACCAGTTATTGCAAAACCTAAAAACACGCCAATCACACTAAATAAGATTTCACTTAAAATGATCACCGATTTACTTACCGAATTAAATTGTAGTACAAGGGTAAATAAAATCAGCATAAGTGCAATTAATAATGCTTTTCCTAAAAAAGCAACGGTTTCGGCTTGTTGTTCGCCTTCACCAGTTTGCTTAATGGTTACAGCGTCTGTAACACCTTTAAAATCGGCAATATGTTTAGCAATCACCTGATTAACACCAGTGGCATTATAACCTTCTGTAGTTAATACATTGGAGCGAAGAGTAATTAAGCGCTTCTGGTTTTTACGTTTAACACTTCCTAAAGTGCTTGTAGGATCTACTTTTACAAGAGCACTGATAGGAATATTTTTTACAGCACCACCAGAAGCCATATCTCTAAAAGACAAACGCATGTTTAATAAGTCTGTTAAGTTTTTACGTTGAACAGCATTGCTCCGTAACTGAATTTTATATTCTTCTTTACCTTCTTTAATTTTTGAAATTTCTTTACCAAAAAGTGCCGTTCTAATTTGCATACCAATTTGTGCTGTCGAAACACCTTCAATTAAGGCGCGCTCTCTATCGATACTTAAAGTAATTTCTGGATTTTTTAAATCCACATCCATTTTAAGTTCTTCTACACCTGGTACGCGAATAGAGTCTAAATAGTTTTTGAGTGAAGAAGCGGTTTTAATCATAGCATCAAAATCTTCACTGGCAATTTCAATATTGATGGGAGGATCGGTTGGTGGTCCACCACTTTCTTGATTCACACTTATTTCTGTTCCAGGAATACCCTGAACCGCTTGCCTTACTTGCTCTAAGTAAGGAGCCGTACTTTTTCCATGTCTTTTTTCATATTCTACAAACGACACCTGTATACGGCCAAGCTCACTTCTTGTGGTACGGTCACCGCTGGTAGGATCTGCAGCATTCACAGCTACGTTACTAATAATACTTTCTACAATTGGATTTGTTTTGCCATTTTCGGTACCCAAAACTTTATTAACCCTTCCTTCTAATACACGCGTAATAGAATCGGTGTAACGAACATCAGATCCTACCGGTAATTTAAGGTAAACAAATAGTTGGTTAGGGTCACCTTTAGGGAAAAAAGTAACTGGTATTCTACCTCCAATAATGGATCCTACAAATACAAATAAGGAAACAAAAAATAACGCGATAATACCTATTAATAAATGTACAGGTCTCCAACCTTTTAAGGCCCACTTTAGTAGTGACTCGTAGTGATTCATGATCCATGGAAGCGCTTTGTTTTGAAAATTATGAATCGCATCTGTAATGAAATACCTATTTATTACAATAAGTAGCATGAACGTGATTAATAGATTTCCAAAAAATGGAGCCCCTGCAAAATCTAGTAAAATACCTAGTCCAATAGCGATCCAAAATCCTTTCTTTTTAAAGATCGCAAATTTAGGCTCCTTGCTATCCGTTTCAGGATGATTCATAAAATCAACCGCAAAAACAGGGTTCATAATAAAGGCTACCACAAGAGAAGCTGTTAGCGTAAATATGAGCATAGTTGGTAGGTACACCATAAACTTACCAATGATTCCGGGCCAAAATAGGAGGGGGAAAAATGGTGCAAGTGTGGTAATGGTTCCTGCTAGAACCGGTATAAAAACCTCTCCAGCAGCCATTCTTGCTGCACTCGTTACACTTAATTTTCCTTTGCCTTCTACAAATATGCGGTGTGTATTTTCAATTACTACAATGGCATCGTCTACAATAATACCGAGACCAAATAGAAGTGCAAATAGTACAATAAAATTCAAGGTTACATGTGTGCCAACAATTAAATCGGCGCCAGGTAAAAACACAAAGGCAACAAACATACTTAGTGGTACTGATAGTGCCACAAAAAATGCGTTCACTACGCCCATAAAAAACATAAGTACAATGAGTACAAGAATAAACCCAATAATAATGGAGTTTACGAGTTCATTAAATGAGCTTCTTGTAGGTATACTTTGATCTCCAGAAATAACAGCTTTTAAATTGTTTGGATAAATACTTCCTTTACCTTCCTCTACCATCTTTTTTACACCATCCGAAGTTTCAATTAAATTTTCGCCACTTCGTTTAATGATATTAAGTGTTACCACGTTTTTACCATCTAATCGTGCAAAACTTTCGCGTTCTTTAGTGGTATCAGCAATGGTGGCAATGTCTTTGAGGTAAATAGGAGCACCGCTCGTGTTTCTTACAATGATATTTGCAATATCATTAGCTGTTTTTAATTGACCCTTTAGTTGAAGCGTTCTTTTCATGTTGCCTACTTCAAGTAGACCGCCAGAGATGTCTAAGTTTTCTCTTTGAATGGCGTAGGTTATATCATCAAAAGTGATACCAGCGCTTTGAGCACGGTAATTGTCTAGATTAATTTGAAACTCTCTTTCTGGCGCTCCCACAATATCTACCCTGTTAATTTGTGGTAGATTTTCGAGTTTATCTTTTAAATCGTCTGCATATTTTTTTAAACGTGGCAAATCAAAATCACCGCTTAAATTAACGGACATAATAGGCTGTTCACTAAAACTTACTTCAATTACCGTTGGTTCAATGGTTAAATCCTTGGGTAGGTCTTGCTTCGCTTTATCTGTAGCATCCTTCACTTTTTGAAGGGCTATTTCGGTTTTAACATCAGTATCAAACTCCACCATGATGGCCGAAAAGTCTTGCTGAGAATTACTAGTGAACTTTTTAATTTTCGCACCGGTAATACTTTTGATCTGCTTTTCGATAGGTCTTGTGACTAAATTTTCGATATCTTTTGGCGAGTTGCCTACATAAACAGTTTGTACATAAATGGTTGGAATGACAATGTCTGGAAACTGCTCTTTAGGCAGTGTAACAAACTGATAGATGCCCGCAAGGCTCACAAACAAAATAACCAAATAAATGGATGTTTTGTTTTTGATACTCCATGTTGTAGGCCCAAACTCTTTGAATTTGGCTTTTATATTTTCTGTGAATTGCATACAATATTTTTATTCGTATTCTAATTATTTATTAGCAAGTACAATCAACTGTCCATCATATAAACTCTGAAATCCTTCTGTTACAATTTGATCACCTGCTTGTAAACCTGTTTTGATTTCTAACTGATCTTTGTAGAATTCACCTACTGTTACCATGCGTTTGCGAGCAATTAATTTTCCTTTTTCATTAACAGCGACCATAACATATTTACCTGTTTCGTCATTTTGTAAAGTGTTTACAGGAATAGCAATGGCATTTTCAGCGCTGTAATCTAAAATTTGAACGAGTGCAATTTGATTGGGTCTTAAATCTTTTTCTGCAGCTACTTTAGCTTCAATAAAAAAGCTTCTGCTATTCGGATTGATAATTTTTCCTACCACTGAAATAGGAGCTTGTATGCTCTTTTGTAAATCAGGGAGGTTAATGGTAAGTTTGGTTCCTGTTTTAACGCGTTGGCTATAGTTTTCAGGTACATCTGCAGTTACTTTTAGTTTAGTAGTGTTAACTATTTTAATTTGACCAGGACCTACAAAAATTTCACCTACACGAACGTTCACTTCCTCTACTACACCATCTACGTCACTATATACCGAAGTAAATAAGACTTGTTCACGGCTAACTTTTACTTGCTCTTCCGCCGTTTTAAGTTGATTTTCTAATAATTCAACATTATTTTTTGCTGAAATTAGTTGTACTTCTGTTCCAATATTTTGCTCCCACAAGTTTTTTTGTTTTTGTAATAAGGTATTTGCAAAAGATAATTGTGTTTTTAATGTCTGTAGTCCTTGCTCTGCAGCAATCAATGCCTGTCGTTGAATTGCATCATCTAATTTTACAATCAGCTTTCCTTTGGGAACGACATCTCCTCTTTTAACAAAAATACCTTTTACTTGTCCACCGCCACCTCGTGCAGTTACGTACGACACACTCTCTGATTCAATTTTGCCTTGTAAATCAATATAGTGATTAAAAGTTTGAGGAGCAAGAACGGCAGTTACAACGAGCTTTCCTTTTGCTTGATTCGCATTTGCAGTATCTAAAGTTGCAATTTCTGTTTCTAAAGCACTTACTTCTTTTTTTAAAGCAGCTAATTTATTTTTTTTGTCGTTTAAACTTCCGCTTTTTTCATTTCCGGTACATGCCGAAAAAGCGACTAAAACGCTAATAAGGGAAATCTTAATGAATGCTTGCATGGTATGTGTTTTTAAGTATTGTTTTGTTTATAATTTTCCGGTTGCTTTCAGGAAATCAACCCTAGCAATGATAGCGCCATATAGTGCACCAATGTAATTGGTTTGAGCGGTTACTAAATCTGTTTGCGCGCCTGTAATTTCCATATTGGAACCGGTTCCTATTTCATATTTCTTTTTTGTTTGAGCGTATACAGATTCTGCGAGTTGCATATTCTTTTTTTGGTTATTGAGTGTGCTAATGGCTGTTGCAAAATTCATTTTTGCTTGTGTTACTTCTGCGTCAATCGTAAGTCTTAAATTTTGTAATTGATTTTCGGTTTGTTGTAAATCAATTTTAGCTTTTGTGATTCTAGCTTTTCTTGCAAAGCCATCAAAGATGGGGGCACTTATATTAAGTCCAACAAAACTCGTAGTAAACCAGTCACCTCCTTTAAAAAAGTCGAACTGATTTCTTTGAGCATTTTTAGTGTACGCGCCAGACATGGCTACCGTCGGTAAATAACTTAGTTGATACCTTTTGATATTGTATTCATTTAGTTTTTTACCTAAACTTACCGCTTGAAATTCTTTACGATCGGTGTACGTATAGTCTTGATTGCTGGCAATATCTGTCGTTATTTGATCTTCTGAAATTTTATCTGTTAAAACGAGTGTGTCATTTACAGGCATACCCATCAAAGTTTTAAGACCGATGTATCCCAGTTCAATAGCGTTGCTGGCTTTTAATTTTTCTGTTTCTAAATTGGCAACTTGAACGGCTATTTTGTCGAGGTCTAATTTTTCTACAAATCCGTTTTTATAGAGTTCTCTAGAGTCGTGTTCTAATTTTTGTAATCTTTCGATATTCGCATCTAGCAATGCAATTTGCGTTTTGCTTACAACTAGTTGATAATAAATTTTATGAATATTTGTTTTTATCATCTCCTCGGTTACTTCTGCAGACTTTTGTTGGAGAGCAATGGTTGCTCTGCGTGCTTGGAGTGCTACAAATACTTGACCATCAAATAACAGTTGTTGTAATTGTAAACTTGCATTCGCATTGAATTTAGTTCCAAACCTAACCGGAATGAAAGTGCCTGCAGTTCCTCCAAAAATTTCACCTGGTAAAAGTGATACTGGAAGTTCTAAATAATTCACACCTCCTACGGTTGCGCTAACAGTTGGCATAGCCGAAGCAGTCACTTCCTTATTAATAGCTTCCTGACTTTTAATGGTTAGGAGCGCATTTTTAACTTGTAAGTTGTTTTTGTAAGCATACTCAACACATTGTGTTATGCTAAATTCATTTTTTGTTTGTGCAGGAGCTTTGCTAACAAACGCCATGAGCGTAAATACAAAGCTTGCGCCCAAGATCCTTTTTGTGTTCATGTTCATTTATTTTTTTCTTTCTTGCTTATATTGTTCAATGATTAGAAGTCCTTGTTGCGTGGACATTCCATGTAAAAAGTTATCTGTTGTTTTGGTGATAATTTCAATGGCTGTGAATTTATTGGATGGAAAGTGTTCGAAGTCGAACATTAAAAACATATTGGCGAGTCTGTATCTGGTGAGCACATCAACATCAATATCAGCCCTAAACAATCCTTCTTGTTTGCCTCTTTCGATATTTGCTTTTATGATGTCGTAAAAGAAAGTGTTTTTGTGTGTTCTAAATTTTTCAAAAGCTGTACTATGGTATTTTTGTAAGTCAAACATCACGGAGGGGTTCATATGTTTGAGCATTTCCTGAACGGTATCGAGGGTTAAAAAAATTTCCTGGATTGCATTTTCGCTGATAGAAGCATACTTGCTAAACTCATCTTGGTGCATTTCTATTTCAATGTTGATAACACCTTCTACTAGCGCATCTTTATCTTTAAAGTACTGATAGATCGTTTTTTTGCTCATCCCTAGGTGGTTGGCAATTTCATCCATACTTACACTTCTAATGCCATATAGCATAAAAAGCTCATGCGATTTAGTTAAGATTCTTATTTGCGTTTCCATTTTTGAATTGAGGGTGCAAAACTATGGAAACTTTTAATGGAACCAAAGTTTCCAAATAAAATTATCCCTAATTTTGATGAACGGTAGTTTGCGCGAACTATACATTAACTTGCACTTAAATTTCAACAATGAATAACAGGTATAAGCAGCTTAGAGCCAAGGTCACAATTAAGCGCTTGCTCCAATTTTTCTTTCAGGGACTTATTGTTTTAGCCCCAATAGCTATTACAGTTTGGGTAGTATTTGGCTTATTTCAATGGGTGGATGGTTTTTTACCTAATTTACTTAACACACTGTTTCCCAATTTGTTAGAAAAAAATTTAGACGGCTCACTTCGTAAAATTCCAGGTCTAGGTTTTGTGGTTGTGATGCTTCTAGTGTTGCTAGTGGGTTGGTTATCTTCTTTGTTTGTAGTGGGAAGATTGGTGGCTGTTTTTGACACCGTTCTTGAAAGAACTCCAGGTATTAAAATCATTTATTCATCTGTCAAAGACTTTTTAGAGGCATTTGCAGGTAATAAAAAGAAATTTGATAAGCCTGTACTTGTTAATGTAGATGTATCTGGCGTTTGGCGAATAGGATTTATTACCCAGCCTTCAAACATTGAATTTGGGCTACCCGATCATGTTACAGTTTATGTCCCACATTCTTACGCTATTTCAGGTATTACCTATATCATCCCAAAAGCTAATATTAAAGTGTTAGAAAATGTTTCTGCTTCAGATGCAATGAAATATGCTGTTTCAGGTGGTGTAACAGATGTTCATGACGATACTGATACCATTACCACAGATATGAATCATAATGAAACTGCATAATTTTAATTCTGGACCTTCTATTTTACCATCTGTTGTAATGCAAAAGGCAGCAGAAGCTATCATTGATTTTGAAGGTTCCGGTTTGTCTATTTTAGAAATAGGTCATAGAACTGCACTTTTTCAAGATATTATGCACGAAGCGGTTCAATCTGTAAAAACACTGATGCGAATTGGAGATGATTATGAAGTGTTGTTTTTGCATGGAGGTGCTACTACACAGTTTATGCAAGTGCCCATGAATTTACTCGATGCGCATGAAACAGCTGCTTATTGTGATAATGGTATATGGGGCAATAAAGCCATTAAAGAAGCTGCAAACTTTGGACATGTAGATATTGTAACAGATAGTACACCTAACAATCATACCCGTATTGATAAAAATTTTGTGGTAGATCCTGTATCAAAATATTTGCATTTTACCACCAATAATACTGTAGAAGGAACGCAGTGGCACAGCCTTCCAAACACAACCGTGCCGCTGGTTGCAGACATGAGTAGTGATATTTTTTATGCACCATGTAATTTTAATCAGTTCGCGCTGATTTATGCAGGTGCTCAAAAAAATATGGGTGCTGCTGGTGTAAATATGGTGGTTGTAAAAAAAGATATACTAGGAAAAATTGCTAGAAAAATTCCTACTATCATGGATTATCAAAAACATATTGCAGCAGGTTCATTAATGAACACACCGCCCGTTTTTGCAATCTATGTAAGCTTATTAACGCTCCGTTGGATTATTAAGGAAGGTGGCCTGCCTGAGATGCAACTCCGCAACACAGCAAAATCTAATTTATTATACCAAACCATCGATTCGCTACCTGTTTTTGAAGCACGCGTTGCTAAAGAAGACAGAAGTTTGATGAACGCCGTTTTCTTTTTAAAAGACCAAAGTTTAGAAGAATCTTTTTTAAGTCTTTGCAAAAAAGAAGGTATGGTAGGTGTCAAAGGGTATAGAACCGTAGGGGGTATTCGCGTTAGTATGTACAACGCGATGCCACTCTCTAGCGTTCAAACTTTTTGTGACCTTATGAAACACTTTGCATCTACACATGGCTAAACAAAAAATCAAGTATTTATACCTATTATTTTCATTACTCATATTACATATAGTAGTAGCTGCTCAACAAACTGTTGTTACAGGGGTTGTTACAGATTTAAATAGTGGTGCTCCCATTCCTTTTGCAACCATCGTTTTTAAAGGTGGAAGGGGAACAGTAACAGATAGTACAGGCAAGTATAGATTAGCCGGCACCAACCAAATCAATAGCATTAAAATTTCTTATGTTGGCTATAAAACAGTTACAAAAAATATCCAAGTAGGTAAATCACAAGTGATTGATATTATTATGGAAGTAGATCCTTTGCTTTCCAATAATGTAACCGTTTCTACCAATAAGCGCGCGCCTTATAAAAATAAAAATAATCCAGCTGTTGATCTCATTAAAAGAGTGATAGGGAATAAACCACTTAATAGGCCCGATAGTTACGATTATATTCAGTATGACGAATATGATAAAGTAGAATTGTCGCTTAGTAAAATTCCTGAAAAAATTACCAACAATAAGCTCCTAAAACAGTATCAGTTTTTGTTTGACAACCGCGACACCCAAAAAGTAGTTGGCAAAACACTTATTCCTATTTATTTAGAAGAAAGGTTGTCGAATCATTATTATAGAAAATCACCAGAAAAAACAAAAGACATTGTACTTGCGCAAAAGCGTGTAAACTTTGGTGATTATGTTGATAATGATGGTGTGAGTACCTATTTAAATAGGTTAGTTATGGATATTAATATTTATGAAAATAATATTCCATTATTTACCCATGAATTTTTAAGTCCTATTGCAGATGTAGCGCCTACATTTTACATGTATTATATTAGAGACACCATCACGGATGCCAATGGACAAAAATTAGTGAAGCTTTATTTTACACCGCGCAATACTAATGATTTGTTGTTTAGAGGTACCATGTACATAACACTTGATGGTAATTATGGGGTGCAAAAAATGACTATGTTCATTAGTAAAAATGTTAACGTAAATTTTGTTAGGGAATTAAATATTGATTTGGATTTTGAACAAGGTACAGATAGCAGATACCACTTAATTAAGAGTACGGCATTTACAGAAGCGGCACTTACTAAAAATAGTAAGGGTGGTGTATTTGGAGGTCGTACAGTTTCATACAAAAACTACACCATCAATAAAGCACTTCCAGATTCTGTGTATGCAGGTCCATCGCTTGTTGTTAAATCCAATGCTACTAGTTATACCGACGCGTTCTGGAATACCAATAGACACGATACATTAACCAAAGCGGAGGCGAAGGTTTATAGTAACATCGACAGTCTTGAAAAAATGCCAACCTTCAGAAGAACGATGGCAGTAGTTACGCTCTTGGTTGCTGGTTACACCGCTATTGGCCCTGTAGATATGGGTCCTGCCGCCACTTTTTATAGCTTTAATCCTGTAGAAGGATTTAGGCTTAGGCTGGGCGGTCGTACTACGCCTAAATTAAGCAAGCGGCTTTATTTTGAGGGGTATGGTGCTTATGGTTTTAAAGATGAAAGATGGAAATATTATGGTGGTGTTACCTATTCTTTAAACAATCAAACGATCTATGCCTTTCCTATGCATTTTGTGCGTGCTAGTTACCAACAAGAAACAAAAATACCAGGTCAAGATTTGGAATTTGTAGCCGAGGATAACATTTTACTTTCACTAAAAAGAGGACTTAACGACAAGTGGACCTACAATAAATATTTTAGAATCGACTACGTTCATGAATTACCTAGTAGGTTGTCCTATACTATTGGATTTAGAAATTGGCGGCATGAAGCAGCAGGAGGTTTAGTATATCAAACGGTAAAAAATAGTCAAACAGTTGTAGTTCCCGAGGTTAATACATCAGAAATTACCGGACAAATTAGATGGGCTCCCCATGAACAGTTTTTTCAAGGAAAGGTATACCGAGTGACTATGGTAAATAAATACCCCATACTAACCCTCAATTATACGGCAGGATTAAAAGGGGTAATGGGTAGCAATTACAATTACCAAAAAGTTAGTTTCACTTTTGATAAACGTTTTTACTTATCTCAACTTGGATTTACCGATATCAATTTTGAAGCAGGGCAGATGTTTGGAAAAATTCCATATCCATTATTAAGTATTCCTAGAGCTAACCAAACGTATGCCTACCAATTGAATTCATACAACCTTATGAATTTTCAGGAATTTGTAAGTGACAGGTACGCCTCTTTATTTGTTGAACATTATTTTAATGGATTGATATTTAACCGTATTCCGTTATTCAAAAAACTAAAACTGCGTGAGCAATTAGCTGCAAGGGTTATTTACGGAAGTCTAAGAGATGAAAATGATCCAGTAAAAAATCCGGACTTGATTGCTTTTCAAAATTATAATGGTGTTGTTAGTAGTTTTAGCCTTAATCAAGGTCCTTATTTTGAAGGCAGTGTAGGTATTGGTAATATATTTAAATTTTTGCGTGTAGATCTAGTTAAGAGGTTTACCTATACAAACAACCCATACATTACCAAATTGGGTATCCGTACAAGATTTAGATTTGATTTTTAAAAGTGGGTAAGATGTAACAAAAGCATACAACCATTTGTGTTGTAGTATCTTTTATTTGTAAGGAAGCACCACAAATAATCAAAAAAAACCGGTAAATATGTATTAGATACTTTATGTCGAAGTGGTTGAAAAAAGAATTAAGTTATACTCAACAAACCTTTGCTTAAGGAATTACGCATACGCCTTTTAAAATGGCATATTTAAATTTGATTTTGTTTCCTATAAAAAACAAGTCTGTTATTTAATACGTCCTCCAAAAGACAATTAGTATATAATGTATTTTATGCTCAATAATAAAGTGTTTGTTTTACAAAAATTATTTGTCAGAATTGATAACAGATTTTTTTTGGATGCCCAATGTAATTTCATATAAATTCAAGCCCTAATTAACAAGAATTGCCGATATTTGAGCTATGACATTGATTCAACCTTTTAAGGCTTTGCGACCGCAGCCTCAGCTAGCTAAACAAGTAGCTAGTCAACCTTACGATGTGTTAAGTAGTACTGAAGCAAAAAAAGAAGCAGCTGGAAATCCTGCATCCTTTTTACATGTTACCAAAAGTGAAATTGATCTTCCTGAATCATTAGATATTCATGACATACAGGTGTATGAGCAAGCAAAAGAAAATATAAATGCATTTATTAAACGAGATATACTTTTTAGAGAATCTAAAGAATGCTATTATATCTATCAGTTAATTATGCATGGCAGAGCTCAAACGGGGCTGGTATGTGTAAGCAGTGTAGATGATTATGAAAACGATATTATTAAAAAGCATGAGTTTACAAGACCTGAAAAAGAATTAGACCGCATCAATCATATTAAAACATCCGGAGCACAAACGGGCAATGTTTTTTTAGCCTATCGAAACAATGAAAGCTTAGATGCCTTAGTTGAAAACTGGAAAAAAACAAAAACGGCGGTCTATGATTTTGTAGCGGATGATCAAATTCAGCACACCATATGGGTGGTTAGTGACACATCTACTATTGACAATATCACAAATATATTTAAGAGCGAAATTCCGTGTACCTATATCGCAGATGGTCACCACAGAGCTGCGTCTGCAGCTAAAGTGCGCGCTGCACTAGGTGCGAGCGCTACAAAAAATGCAGACTATTTTTTAACCACTTTATTCCCTTCCAATCAGTTGTATATTATGGATTACAACCGAATGGTAAAAGATTTAAACGGGTTAACTGCCGAAGCGTTCATAGAAGCAGTTTCAATAAAATTTGATATTGAAAAACTTTCAAAAGAGCCATATAAACCAGCTACGCTGCATGAATTTGGGATGTACATCAATGGATGCTGGTATCAATTAACTGCTAAGCCAGGCACTTATACCAATGACCCTATTGGAATTTTAGATGTGACCATTTTGCAAAATAATATTTTGGATGCTATACTTGGTATAAGTGATCCTCGTACCGATGCACGCATAGATTTTGTGGGTGGTATTAGAGGATTGCAAGTGTTAGCTGATAGGGTAGATACTGGTCAATTTGCAGCAGCTTTTAGTTTGTATGCTGTTACTATTGATCAGTTATTTGCGATTGCAGATTCTGGTAATGTAATGCCTCCAAAAAGTACTTGGTTTGAGCCTAAATTACGAGATGGTTTATTAACCCATCTTATTTACGAATAGTGAAAATCCATGCTATGCATATGAAACGACTGTTTGATTGCCTCGATCACCAGCTAGCTCATTTTCCTAAAAAGGATATGTTGGCTGCCAAAGAAAAAGGTGTTTGGACCCCTTACAGCACTGCTGATGTTGCAGATACCGTAAACAAATTAAGTGCGGGCTTATTATCACTTGGTATTTCTGGTAAAGATTTTACCCCAGAATCTAGTGATAAGATTGCTATTATGAGTAGCAATAGGCCCGAGTGGGTTTTTACAGATCTTGCTTGTCAACAAATTGGTGCTATTTTGGTTCCATTGTATCCCACTACAAACCCTATTGAAGTAGAATTTATTTTAAATGATGCTGCGGTTGGGTACATTTTTGTAAGCAACCTAGAATTATACGAAAAAGTAAAATCTGTTGTGTCAAAAGTTCCAACAATCAAGGGTGTTTTTACGTTTGATACCATTGAAGGGGCTACACATTGGAGCGATTTAACTGCAAAAGCAACACCAGCTCTTATTGATGCGGTGGCACAAATTAAACAATCAATTCCAGTAACACAGTTAGCTACTATCATTTATACATCAGGTACAACTGGTGTGCCTAAAGGAGTGATGCTCAGTCACCAAAATATTTACAGCAATGTGATGTTTTCAAAAGAGAGTTTTCCTTTTGAGGACGCGCCTGATTCAAAAGTGCTTAGCTTTTTACCACTCAATCATATTTTTGAAAAGATGGTCACTTACATTTATTTGTACAGTGGTATTTCTATTTATTACGCCGAAAGCCTCGAAACCATTGGTGATAATTTAAAAGAAATTAAGCCAAATGGTTTTACAACGGTACCGCGCCTTCTTGAAAAAGTATTTGAAAAAATAATGGCAAAGGGTGCCGAGCAAACTGGCATCAAGAAAAAATTATTTTTTTGGGCGGTAGCGCTTGGCGAAAACTATGATAATATTAAAAGCGGTGGTTTTTGGTACAACCTGCAATTAGCGGTTGCCAATAAACTCATTTTTTCTAAATGGCGTGAGGCGCTTGGGGGCAACGTTTCGTTTATTGTAACGGGTGGCGCTGCTTGTCAGGTAAAACTACTTCGCATATTTAATGCGGCCAATATTCCTGTGTTTGAGGGATATGGTCCTACCGAAAACAGTCCGGTAATTAGTGTGAACCGAAAAACAAAGGGCGGCACTAAATTTGGCACCGTTGGTCCTGTTATTAATGGTATCCAAGTTAAAATAGAAGCGGATGGTGAAATATGTGTAGCTGGTGAAAGTGTGATGGTTGGTTATTATAAACGCCCAGATTTAACTGCAGAAGCTGTTATTGATGGATGGCTGCATACGGGTGATATTGGTGTTTTTGAAAATGATATTTTCTTAAAAATTACCGATCGTAAAAAAGAACTCTTTAAAACAAGTGGTGGTAAATATGTAGCACCACAGCCCATCGAAAACAAATGTAAAGAAAGCCAGTTTATTGAGCAGTTTATGGTGGTAGGTGCCGATCGTAAATTTGTAGGAGCGCTGATTGTACCTTCTTTTGGTACTTTAAAAACTTGGATGGAAGAGGAGGGTATCACGTATACAACAAACGCAGAAGCAGTAGCGCATCCAAAAGTAATTGAACTTTTTACCAGTATTATAGCCGAGTACAATACTTTATTTAACCACGTAGAACAGGTAAAAAAGTTTGCGTTACTAGATAAAGAATGGACGGTAGAGTCTGGCGAGATGACGCCTAAATTAAGTCTTAAGCGAAAAGTAGTATTGGAAAATTATAAAGCAGCTATCGAAAGTATTTATGCCGAATAAACCGGCGGGCTTTCAATAGCTGCTCTACGATATTTTATTCTACGCCTGGTTGTTTTAACTGCCAGTTTGTTTTTTTCTTTTCTACGTCCACCATATTTTTTACGTCACGTAGTAATTTTTTAGCGTCATATACAATACCGTCTTTAACGGTGTATTGCACACCTCCAATTCTTGTTATTTTATTATCGGGTGTTAAATGCACAGCACCTGTTCCATAAAGTACTTGTAAATTTTTAAGTGGGTTTGCATTTACAATAACGATGTCTGCTAATTTACCCACTTCTACACTACCTAAATCTTTTTCTTGACCCAGCGCTTGTGCACCATATAAGGTAGCAGATCTGATTACTTCTAGTGGATGGAATCCAGCTTCACGGAGTAATTCTAATTCTCTAATATATCCAAAGCCATAGGTTTCATAAATAAATCCATTATCAGATCCTGCCGTCACACGGCCACCTCTGTTTTTATATTCATTTACAAAAGTCATCCATAGTCTGTAATTATTTTTCCATTCTACTTCTTGTTCGGTGCCCCAGTTTACCCAGTATGAACCATGCGATTGGAAAGAAGGTTCATAAAATTTCCAAAGTGATGGAAGGGTATAATTTTCATGCCACTCGGCTCTGCGCGCACGGTGTAAATCACGGTTGGCATCATAAATATTAAAAGTAGGATCTAATGTAAAATCTACAGCGAGTAAATCACTCATTACTTTATTCCAGTGTGGTGTATAGGGAGCAGCCGCTTGCTTCCATAATTTTCCGGCTTCTTCAAAACGGTGTTCTTCGTTGTTATAATTATAATCTGCTGGAAAATTTTGAATGGTTTTATCTTCAAACAAAGCTTCTGGTAAACCGTACCAGTGCTCCATACTTGTCATACCCGCTTTAGCAGAATTAACAACATTCCATCTTGCTACATCTACTTGTGCGTGGTGACAGGTAGACCGGAGTCCTAATGCCTTATTTTCTCTGATAGCTGCGTCCATCACTTCTGGAGGCGCGCCAAAAAATTTAATACCATCGGCACCATTTTTTGCATTTTCTCTTACCCAGGTTCTGGCTTCTTCGGCATTTGTAATTGGGGTTTTACTTCCTTGACCAAAAGCAGTATATGCAAATATGCGAGGAGCCGTAATGGTGTTCTCCAAAGATTTTGTTTTATGTTCTAGTACCCATGAAAGTCCATTACCCGCCGACGGGTCTCTAATGGTGGTGATACCATGTGCCATCCACAATTTAAATACATATTCTGCGGGGGTACCTTGCTCTTTCCCACCAATATGACCATGCATATCAATAAATCCTGGCATCGCATACATGCCTTCGCAATTAATTTCTTTACCACCTTCTTTTAAGGCAGGTCTGCGCGCTGCATTGATAGGTAAACTTGGGCTACCTACGTTTTGAATTTTTACAATTCTATTTTTTTCAATCACAATATCTACTGGACCAAAGGGCGGTGCGCCGGTGCCATTGATAAGTGTTACACCTCTAATAATTAGTTGTGTGTACGGGCCATCGCCTTCTTTAACAAGTGGCGCTTTGGTAATTTGGGCACCCGCTACAAAACAAATTTGTAGAACAAGGATGCTGCTCAATAATTTTTTAAGCATAGTTTATTTATTAATAGATCTAAGGTATTTATCTCTGATGATATCCTGCACTTCTTTTCCTTCTATTTTACTCTCTAACCAAGAAATAACGTCGAGGTACATGAATGCACGAGAAGCTAGTTTGTCTTTTTCTATCGCTTTTAGGTTATCTAACAGTTTTATAAAGGCAGGTTTAAGTTCATTTGGTTGTAATCTAAAGGAGCGTTTTAAGAAACTAAAAATTTCTGTTTCGGCAAGTCCTAAATTTTCCATCTTAGCCATAAAACGAGTGACCGATTTTAACAGGTATTCTAAAATTTCAAAATTGCCAAGTTCATAATGTGCAATTAGATGTAACAGTCTGGCATAACAGCGTAAATCGGTTCTCAAATCACCTTTTAAATCGATGACTTTATTTAGGTAGTCGATACTTGTACTATACTTACCTGCACCAAAAAATAAGGATGCAAATTTGTAATAGAATACGAGTACTCGGTGTCTATCTAAATAGAGTTCGTACTCCGTTAATTTTTCTTCTATTTGGGGAATCTCTGCAATACCTGCTTCAAAAGTACCTTCCATAAAATGGCGGTTAATTTTTGAAAGATTCAGGTATACAAATGTTTGGATTTTATTGTTTTGATTTTCTATTACCGTAGGTGTTTGTGTAAAGGCTTCAAACCTACAAATGGTATCGTTAAATTTATGGTAGTTGCGTAAATCAAAGTGTGCACTCATTAAATTGTGCATGCCTTTGATATAATGCGCTGTTTCAATTTCAATCATTTTTGGTTCTGTCTCAAATAAATCAACCCATTTTTGACAGTATCTATAATAGAGTAAAAAGTCTTGTAAAATAAAGGCATACCAGCAGTAACACTGGTATTTATAAAGCTTTTCGTAAAAACCATCACAATCTTTGGATGCATCCATTAATGCTGGATCGAATAAAATGTCTATGGCTGCTTTGTCATTTTCATTTCGGGCATGCCCATTTTTTATATACCAACTATAGAGTTGCAGTGAGATGTTGGATAATTTCCCAATGCTTACTAATTTTTCATTTACATCTTCAACTTCATGCGTTAATAAATCGGCTCTGTCCTGCATACTTCTGGTGATATGCAGGGCTTCTATTTTCTTTTCTAAAAAAAGTACTTGTAAAATATAAGTGACTTGATTGTTTGCCTTGGCAAGCTCTTTTACTTTATCTAATATTTTAAGGCTCTGTAAATAAAGCCCTTTGTTATATAGTACACGCGCAAAATCTAACTGCTCATGTAATTGTAAATCTATGTTGCTATCTTTTTTAAGATCCCGTAAGCTGGCCAGTACTTCTTGATAAAGCCTGGCTTTTAGGTTCGAAAGCTGGCTTTTTTGGACGAAATCGTTTTTTTGGAGTAGCACTTCTTCGTCGTAATGGGTCATTTTGTCGAGGGCATCAAAGAGCTGAACCACTTTAAGGTCACCATTAACCGCATCGGTTTTCATAAACAGCTTAAAATGACGCTTTTCGGCGCGTTCTAAGGACTGTATCAGCTGAAATAGGGTATCGGTACTCCTGTTGGGCATGGTAATTGGGTGTCTATTAAATAATTGATAATCAATTACTTAATATCATTTAATGCTTCTTATACAGTGTAAAATAAGCCCAATTTTGCACTTTTTGGCCATTTAAGTAATGGTAAATTCGGAAAATGTCTATTCATGGCTGAACAAGTATACATATTTGATAC
>JBIIZN010000091.1:0-7028 GCA_044346275.1 Sediminibacterium sp. | reverse complement strand
AGCTTGGTAATGTCTTCTTGATTTAAAAACACGGTGCCTTGGTCTGGCTTAATAAGTCCAACCACCATATAAAATGTAGTTGTTTTTCCAGCACCATTGGGTCCTAGTAAACCTACAATTTCACCCTGTTTTACGGTTACGCTCACGTTGTTGACAACGGTTCTTCCCTTGTAGCTTTTTTGGAGCGCAGATGTATGTATAATTCCGTTCAAAATAGTTGCTTTGTACAAAAATAGGGCTTCTAACCCTCATCTGTATCAGGTTTTGAAGCCCATAACCTTTTTTATAAAGGCTTTTTGAATGTATATTGCAACAATTTTAATATTTGCCCCCCACAAAGCAGCAATCATGAAAGTAACGGATCATTTACAGCAGGCAAAAGACACCCTTATTTCTTTTGAAGTCTTACCTCCATTAAAAGGTAAAACCATTAATACTTTATATGAGCATCTAGACCCTTTAATGGAGTTTAAACCTTCTTGGATTAATGTAACCTACCACCGCAGTGAAACCATGTTCAAGAAAAAAGTGGATGGCACTTTTGAAAAAGTAGAAGTAAGAAAGCGCCCAGGTACTGTGGGTATTTGTGCGGCAATTATGAACCACTATCAAGTAGACGCTGTTCCGCATATTATTTGTGGTGGTTTTACAAAAAGAGAAACCGAAGATGCACTTATTGATTTAGACTTTTTAGGCATTGATAATGCACTTGTACTTCGTGGTGATGCTGCTAAAAATGAATCATCATTTGAACCTGAAAAAGATGGCAATCATTTTGCCATTGACTTAATCAAACAGGTAAATGACATGAACAATGGTATTTATTTAGATGAAGACATTAAGAACGGCGGACAAACAAAATTTTGTGTGGGTGTTGCAGGTTATCCAGAAAAACATTTTGAAGCACCTAATTTAGAAATAGATTTAAAGCATTTAAAAAACAAAGTGGATGAGGGCGCAGGCTATATCATGACACAAATGTTTTTTGACAATCAAAAGTTTTATGATTTCGTAAAAGCCTGTAGGGATATGGGTATTACCGTTCCTATTATTCCAGGACTTAAGCCAATTACCAATAAAAAACAGCTCTCTGTATTACCTCGAATATTTCATGTTGACATTCCTACAGAACTCTCCAACGCCATCAATAAATGTAAAACAGATGCCGACTGCGAACAAGTTGGCACTGAGTGGTTGGTACAACAAAGCAAGGAACTTAAAGCGTTTGGTGTTCCTGTATTACACTATTACACACTCGGAAAACCTAAAGTAATTTATAACGCCGTTAAAGAACTGGTGTAATTATTTGGTAGGCGGCTTTTTACTTTTAACCTGAATAATATCGTCAAACTGTTCGATCGTTAATTGCTTGGCAATTATACGTTTGTCTTTGTCTAACAAATAAACAGTTGGCGTTTTATAAATGTCGTAGAGTTGTCTATAATTAGCCCTGCCTGCTTTTTCGTCCGCATCTTTTGCGGATTTCGTTTGGTAGGCATGTATCCAATTTTTTAGGTTCTTTTCTGTTACAAATTTTTTCCATGCTGCTTGTTCGGCGTCGTATATATTTACCCCAAGTATGGTCATGCCTACCGCTTTCCATTTAGCTCTATAAAACGAATCTAGTCTTGGTAGTTCTTCTTTACAATGTCCACAATTTGGATCGTAAAAAACCACGATGGTAAAATTTGAAGGAATAGAATATAGTGAAACGGCTTTACCTAAAGAATCCACCAAATCTAGTGGTGGTGCTGGCAATCCGAGTTGATTGGCCATTAAACTGTACGCTCTTTCTGTTACTGTTTTTCGCGACGCAGGATTTAAAATAACAGTGTCTCCTTTGGCGTAAAAGTTTTCAAATAAATATACAAACACTTTGTCTTGACCCATAAATTCGGGAGCCATGTATTTGTTGGTGAACTTGGTAAGCAGGTACTGATAAATCTCTTTCCCTGTTTTAGCCACGAGTAATATATACTTTACCTCTTCAATAATGGAGTCTGGCTCTGGTGAAACATAGTACTTAAAATATTCGTCTAATTTGGATTCAAAAAAAGGTGTTCTTAAAAGTCTGTCATCATTAAAAAGTACATCATCCCAAAAATGATTTTTTACAAAACGGTACGGTGCTAACGAATCTGGTTTTCCATTTACGATAGGCACAGCAGGCGCTACAGGGCGTTTCATGGCACTAAAGAGCATCGATAACAAAGAGCCAGGATATTTTTTTACGATGTCGTTTCGATAGCCTTCTACGAGTTTATCTACTTTACCGTATTCATCGGCTAAGCGGGTAGAATCCGCTTTTGTTTTAGCAGCATTAAATTCGTTTCTAATGTTTTGTAGTTGTTGTCCTTTTTCTGAAGAAAAACTTATATAGGCTTTAAATAAATCGTTGTCTAGCGAACCCGTGATGGTTGCTTTTTCTTTAATGGTGGTATCTCCTTCAATATTAAAATGCTGGACATCATCCATTAAAAATTCGAACTGCTTGGTAATTTGCGGCGTCACTACAAAGTAAACCCCACTTATTAATTTAGTATCTCCTTTAAATACGCCTTGTCCGTTGGCGTCTAACATAGTAGAGTCTACGAGCACTAAACTTTTTCCGTAATAACTGCCAATATAAACTTTGCAATTGGTTAGCGGTTTTAACTTGATAGAAATGCGTCTTCCAGCAGGGTTGGTTTGTGCGTCAATGGTACTGCTCAAACAAAGCATTGTAATTAGGGCTAAACAAGATTTTGCTAAAAAATTCTTCATACTATTAAATTCTATGCAAATTTAGGTATTTAGATCATGCAGCCTCTCAAAGCGTCTTATATTTGCATGCAGTGAGAAAACAAAAGAAACAACCCATTTTAGAACAGGTATTGGTAGAAAATTATGCTGCCGAGGGAAAGGCGTTGGCCCGTGTAGATGGCAAAGTAATATTTATTGAAGGCGCTGTGCCTGGCGATGTTGTAGATGTACAACTCAAAAAAAATAAAACCGACTGGGCCGAGGGCTTTGTGGTGGCCTACAGGTCCTATTCTGAAGACCGGGTGAAACCATTTTGTGCTCATTTTGGTATTTGTGGAGGCTGTCAGTGGCAGATGCTTCCTTATGCAAAACAACTCGCGTATAAACAACAGCAAGTAACAGATAATTTAACCAGAATTGGACGCATACAACTACCGGACATCCAGCCTATTATAGGCGCTAGTCAAACCGAGCTGTACCGTAATAAAATGGAATATACGTTTGCTACAAAAAAATATATTCCATCAGAATTGTTTAGGGAAATGAAAGCAGCAGGTGCCGATTTTTCCAATCAACCTGGCGCTGCTGGTTTTCATGTGCGTGGATTTTTTGATAAAGTTGTAGAGATAGACACTTGTCATTTGCAAGAAGAGCCTACCAACCTAATTCGTAAAATGGTAGCCAAGTATGCGCTAGATCATGATCTTCCATACTACGATGTAAAGCAGCATACAGGCTGGTTGCGTAATATGTTTGTGCGTAACACCACAACTGGGGAGCTTATGATTAATGTTGTGTTTGGCTACGAAGATGAGCCACACCGCCTTGCATTACTAGATCAGTTGCTCGAAGCATTTCCGGCTATTACAACACTACTTTATACGATCAATCCAAAGCGAAATGATAGTTTGTATGATCTGGATCCAAAAACATATTTTGGAAATGGAAGCATCACCGAAAAGCTAGAAAAATTTTCGTTTAAAATAAGTCCTAAATCATTTTTTCAAACCAATACCAAGCAAGCAGAAAAACTCTATCAAGTAACGCGTGAATTTGCAGAATTAGACGGTTCGCAAGTAGTGTATGACCTTTATTGTGGTACTGGAAGTATTGGTATTTTTTTAAGTGAAGGCGCCAAAAAAGTAGTGGGCGTAGAAGTAGTAGCTGATGCTATTGATGACGCAAAAATTAACGCCGCACTCAACAATTTGCAGCACACTGCATTTTTTGCGGGTGATGTTATAGATATTGTAGACGATACCTTTTTTGCTACGCATGGCAAGCCTGACGTGATCATTACAGATCCACCAAGAGCGGGTATGCACGACAAGCTAGTAAAAAAATTATTAGAAATAGCAGCGCCAACTATTGTATACGTAAGCTGTAACCCTGCTACACAAGCTAGGGATTTAGCCCTTTTAGATGAAAAATACGAGGTCACTAAAATTCAGCCAGTAGACATGTTTCCGCACACGCTACACATTGAAAATGTGGTACAGTTAAAATTAAAGCATTCGTATGACAGAATTCAGACCCAGCCGATTTGAGATTTTGCCCGTGATTATTAAAAATTTATTAATCATTAACGGGTTAATTTATTTAGCGCAACAAACATTTCCGGAATCTCCTACTGCTAATTTTAGCCTTGAGGATTTGTTTGCTTTACATGCATGGCAAAGTGATTTGTTTAAGCCATGGCAACTTGTAACCCATATGTTTATGCACGGCGACTTCTATCATATTTTAGGAAATATGTTTGCGCTCTGGATGTTTGGATCGGTATTAGAAAATTTATGGGGTTCTGCTCGTTTTCTAACTTTTTACTTGGTTTGTGGACTTGGTGCAGCATTCATTCATTTATTATTTTTAAGTTACGAATCAAGTCATGAATTAGCAAAAAGCATTCAAGCGAATAAATTAGGTGAAATCCAAAATGCTATAGATGCAATAATAAAATACAATCAAATTATTAATACGGCTACACTTGGAGCTAGCGGTGCAGTATTTGGGATACTCGCTGCGTTTGTTTATTTATTTCCAAATACATACATCTATTTATACTTTTTTGTACCTGTTAAAGCAAAGTGGCTAGGACTTATTTATTTTGCTTTTGAAGTTTATAGTGCCGTGCAAAATGCAGCTGGCGACAATGTTGCAAGGTGGGCGCATGTGGGTGGCGCACTTGTAGGATTAATTATTGTTGTTACCTGGAACAAAACCAACAAAAAAACGTTTTACTAGTATAAAGCCAATTCATGCCACAACAACGTTTTATGTCAAATAGAAAAATGCTTTTAGGAGAAGACAGCAATGCGCTTGTTTTTTTATTTGCAGTAAACATGATCATTTTTGTGCTGATTAGTTTTCTAAAAACAGTGTATTATCTAACCGATACGCCTTTGGAACTTTTTGAGCGTCAAATTGTAGACTGGTTTAGAATGCCAAGTAGTTTTGTGGGTGTTTTATATAAGCCTTGGACCTTTATTATTCACTTTTTTAGCCAATACCATTTTTGGCAGTTGGTGAGTAGTATGTTATGGCTTTGGAGTTTTGGATATATTTTTCAAGATTTATCTGGCAATAAACACGTTATTCCTGTATACATTTATGCAGGCGCTTCAGGTGCGATAGCCTTTTTAACGGCTAATGCGCTGCTGCCTTCCATGGTAAATGTGGCGCAACCCATTATGGGCGCTGGTGCTAGTGTTGTTGGTATTGCCGTCGCTACCACAGTATTGGCTCCAAAGTATAAGTTGTTTCCGCTTGTATACGGCGGTATTCCACTTTGGGTATTGACCCTAATTTTTTTGGCATTGGATTTTTCAACGGCTCTTGGAACACTTTCAATCCTTGTGGCACATATTATAGCGGCACTAGTAGGTTTTGGGTACATGAAACTTTTACAAAATGGCACCAATGCAGGTGATTGGATGATCCGCTTTTACCACTGGGGCAACAATTTATTTTCTCCTAAAAATACGCGTATTGTAAAAGCCGACACAAGAGGTTTTGATTCTACAGAAACCAAACTCAATGCTATTTTAGATAAAATGAATATCGTAGGATATGATAATTTATCTGAAGAAGAAAAAGCATTTTTAAAATCTGCGAGTCAGGAATAATTTTTTGTTCCCGTCATTAATTCTTATTTTTAATACATGGCGGGAAGTTTTATCAGGCGGGCAACTAAAACAGTCATTATTTTCATCAATTTATTTGTTGCTGTTATTTTTTTGCTGGCTTGTTTAACCCCATTTGCGCCTACTGCTACTTGGTGGATTTTAGGTTTTACAGGACTAGCGGTTCCCTATGCAATTGTGATTTTATTTTTCTTCGCAATTTTTTGGCTCATCGTAAAACCCAAGCTATCACTCATTTCTATCGTAGTGCTTTGTATAGGTTGGCAGCAAATTGGTGTTATTATCGCTGTAAAACCGGGTCCTATGTTGTCTGATCGAAAAAGAGAAAATCATCTCCGAATTATAGACTGGAATATTCAAAGTTTTAATGGTTTATCAAAAAAGCCACTTGTTAAAAAGCAAATTCGTAAAGATATTGCTGCCAGTATTTTACTTTTAGAACCTGATGTTGTTTGTTTGCAAGAATTTAATAGTTCTGAACTTGGTGGTGAGCAAACAAATAATATTGCACTATTTAAAAAGCGGTATAAATATTTTTATTTTTCTAAAGACTATAGTAGAAATGATGGCGCTTATCAGTCGGGGTGTATTATTTTTTCGAAATACCAAATTATTGATTCTGGAAAAATTAAATATCCAGTAGCGGAGAGTCTTATTTATGTTGATATTTTAAAAGGCGCCGATACCATTCGGATATTTAATACCCACTTACAGTCATTTAAATTCAAACAAAACGATTATTCTGATATCGAAAAAATTAAGGAGCAAGACGCTCATACCATTGACGCTTCTAAGAATTTATTTAATAAAATGGGTCAGGCATTTAAAAGAAGGGGTCCGCAAGCCGAGCTGGTCAAAAACGCCCTTGCTAGCACACCTTATCCATCTATCATTTGTGGTGATTTTAATGACGTGCCCAATTCTTATACCTATTTTACCATTCGCAATAAATGGCAGGATGCGTTTTTGCAAAAGGGTTTTGGGATCGGAAGTAGTTTTACCACACTTGCCCCAACGCTTCGTATCGACTATATTTTAGCTAGCCCCCAGTTTGACATTGTTACTTTTGACATGATTGATGAAGGGCTGAGTGACCATGTTATGCTGGTTTCTGACGTACAATTAAAAAAATAAAATACCTTCGTG
>JBIIZN010000090.1:0-7041 GCA_044346275.1 Sediminibacterium sp. | reverse complement strand
ATCGTGTACGTTTAAGCGGTTACATCCACCCGTGCTACAGCCGCCATTACTTTGGCAACCACCAGGTTTACTTGTTCCACAAGATCCACAGCCCATATTATGTAGTTATACTATTAGTTAATAAGTGCATGATAAACAATAAGTTATGTATTATCATGCGGTTTGCATGGAGGTCATATCCATGCTAATCATTCAAAATTAAGGTTTTGTTTTGAATGATGTGGTAGAGTTTAAGGGTAAGGGCCTGAAATAGCATTTTGCCATTGGCGTTGCGCTCTATATAATAGGAGGCTTTATCGAGTTCTTCAATGATGGCTTGTTGCTGGCTTACCGAGGCAATTTTATTTAAACGAATCGCAAAATCTTTTTCTTGATCTCCCATTTTAACCTGGTCGGCCCCAAGTACCTTAATACGGATGCTCATTTGAAGGAGGTGGTTAAAGTAGCGCAAAAACTGTTTTTGTTTTTCTCTGCCCAGTTTAGCGGCTTCCTCGGTAAATTTTACTTGAGCAGCCGGTCCACCTTTTAAAGTCGCATTGAGCCATTCCCTTAAATAAGAATGCCAATCTTCTTCGGAGTGTTGTAAAAGTTGAAGTGCTTCGCGGTAATTTCCTTCTGCGATGCCTGCAATTTGGCTTGCTGTTTCTTTACTCGCTTTTGCTCTTTCAAACAAAGCATCTTCAACTTCTTCGTTAGAAAGTAGGGGCACTCTTATGAGTTGACACCTACTTAATAAAGTTGGTAAAATTTGTTCTTCACTTTCTGCTACTAAAATAAATAAAGTATTGGGTGGTGGCTCTTCTATAAGCTTGAGTAATTTATTCCCTTCTTTACCTAGGTATTCGGGCATCCAAAGCACGAGTACTTTATAAGCACTTTCAAAACTTTTTAAACTCAGTTTGTGAATGATTTCGTTGCACTCTTCTGCTGTGATATTTCCTTGTTTATTTTCGGCACCAATAAATTGTAACCAGTCATAAATATTACCGTATGGAAACTGAGAATAAAAATCTCTCCAATCAGAAATATAGTCGGCGCTTACTGGTTTTTCACCAGGTTTTTTTGAAATAACTGGATATGAAAAATGTAAATCGGGGTGTAATAATTTTGCTGCTCTCAAATAAGAAGGGTCTTCAGCTAAATCTGCTGGAGACTTAAACGGAGGCCCTGCTTCCATAGGTGTGAAGCCGCCAAACAAATCGGCTACAGGCTCGCTAGCTGCTGGTTGGCTTACAACAAATTGTGCAAAGTTAATGGCTAGTGGAAGTGCGCCGGAACCTTCTTTACCTAGAAATAACAGGGCATGGCTTAGCCTGTTATGCTGCACCATATCTATGAGGTGTGCTTTAACAGATGCTTGTCCTATAATGTCTTTGAATACCAATGTGCCTGCCTTTAATTCCGGTTAAATAGTTTGTCAAATGTATGCTAACTACTTCAAGCACCGTTACTAATAAGCGACTATTTTAATTGTCCAGTAATTTCTGGACTATCAGGTTTGGTGCTGCTTGGAAAATAAGCAATCATTTCACCATTTTCATCTAATAAAAACTTATTGAAATTCCATTTGATGGTAGCATCTAAAACGCCATTTTCTTTTTTCTGTGTAAGCCATTTGTAAATAGGTGCAGCGTCGGTACCGGTCACACTTATTTTACTAGCTAATGGAAATGTTACACCAAATCTTGCTTTACAGAACTGACTGATTTCGGCATCAGAACCAGGCTCTTGACCACCAAAATTATTGGCAGGAAAACCAACTACCACCAATTTATTTTTATAAGTATCCGCTAATTTTTGAAGTGCTTCGTATTGAGGGGTGTAGCCACATTCAGATGCTGTATTCACTACTAAAATTTTCTTCCCCTTAAATTTTGAAAAATCTATTACGCCACCGTCTATCGATTTAATTTTAAACTGATGTATACTTTCTTTGCCCGGGGTTGTAAATGATTGTAACATAAATAAGGTTGCTATTAAGATGAGATTTTTCATGGTGTGTTGTTGAATTTGAATAGTTATATAACAAAGCCAATCGTTATTTGTTGAAAGTTCCAACATTTTCCTCAAAAAAGTATCCCACAATTATTTTAATGGATAAGCGGCGGCTGCAACACTCAGTTGCACATCCTTAACGCTCAGTAATGTTTTTCCGCATGCTTCAATGGTGGCACCTGTTGTAATTACGTCATCTATGAGTAAGAGGTGCTTGCCAGCAATACATGTTGGGTCTTTGATGCTAAATGCGTTTTCCATATTATCCCAGCGTACGGCCCTGCTTTGTTTGGTTTGTGTATTTGTATGTTTGGTTCTGGAAATGGCACCCACGAGCACTGGTTTGTGCCATACTTGACTAATGCCCTCGCATATAAGGGCTGCCTGATTAAAGCCTCTTTTGGATAGTGCTTGGGGGTGGAGGGGCACGGGAACGAGCGCATCGGTGGTGGTAAACCGCTCCGATGCGGCCAGTAGGGCACCCATTTGTTTACCTATAAATAACCCTACTTCTTCGTTGGATTTATACTTTAGTTGAAAAAGTAGGGCCTGAAGCGCCGAATTTTTGTGGAAGTACCAGGCGGCTGCCCCTGCACTTATGGGAAGCCTACCGTAAAATATTTTTTCGATGGGGTTGCCGGGGGCCTCAAAAAAGTGGGTTTCGGGCAGGTTTTGGCTGCACCGGCCACAAATATTGGCCCCAAAGAGGCGCAAGGGCCTAGCGCAGGCAGGGCAGTTTTTAGGGAAATAGAGCCAAAAAATAGGGTCAATCCAAGATGCTAATTTGGGTAAATAAGATGTTTGCATACACCCAACTTAATCGGAATAATGTAGATGCCATAAAAATTAACCGCAGAAATATTTTATTGCGTGTTTATTGCTCCTAAAATAGCTGTTGGTATACTTCATCTACTCTACTCAGCGCCAACACTTGAATGCTATACGCTTTTGGATTAAAGCTCTTTTTATTGTAGCTCGACACAATAATTTTTTCAAATCCTAGCTTTTCAGCTTCCGCAATTCTTTGCTCAATTCTGTTAACGGCTCTAATTTCTCCATTGAGTCCCACTTCACCAGCAAAACAAATATGATGTGGAAGTGGAACGTCTTCATAAGAAGATAAAAGGGCGCATATGATCGCTAAATCAGTAGAGGGGTCTTCTATTTTTATGCCACCCGCGATATTTACAAAAACATCTTTCATTCCAAATTGAAAGCCACCTCTTTTTTCTAAAACGGCCAGTAATAGTTGTAATCTTCTGAGGTCAAAACCTGTCACTGTTCTTTGGGGCGTTCCATACACACTTTGAGTAACGAGTGCCTGAACTTCTAATAATAATGGACGGGCACCTTCAAGTGTTGCAGCAATCGCCGAACCACTTAAACTATCTTCTCTTTGTGCAATTAAAATTTCGGAAGGATTGGAAACAACACGCATGCCTTCGCCAGTCATTTCATAAATACCTAGTTCTGCAGTGCTACCAAATCTATTCTTTAATGTACGGAGTATTCGGTATGCGTAATGTCTATCTCCTTCAAATTGTAAGACCGTATCTACCATATGCTCTAATACCTTAGGACCCGCTATAGCGCCGTCTTTGGTGATATGGCCTATTAAAAAAACAGGGGTGTTTGTTTGCTTCGCAAACTTCTGAAATTCGGCAGCGCATTCTCTAATTTGTGATACAGATCCAGCAGCAGAATCTATCAAATTAGATTGCAGTGTTTGAATCGAATCTACAATTACAAGTGTTGGTTTTAGTTTCTTGATTTCTGCAAAAATGGTGGTTGTGTTGGTTTCGGTGAGCAGGTAAAAATTATTGTTAGGAATCTTGAGTCGATCTGCGCGCATTTTGATTTGCTGCTCACTTTCTTCTCCACTTATGTATAAAACAACCTGATCGGTGGCTTGTAAGCCATTTTGTAAAAACAAAGTACTTTTTCCAATGCCAGGCTCACCTGCAACGAGAACAATGCTCCCCATTACGATGCCACCACCAAGTACGCGGTTGAGTTCCGGATCTTTTGAAATAATTCTTTTTTCTTCGGATGTTTTTACTTCATCAAGGGCAATTATTTTAGAATTGCGCTTTTGTTCGTGGTATGAATCCCAGTTTTGTTCTTTAGAAATTCCTTTATCAATAATTTCTTCCGAAAAAGTATTCCACTCCGAACAACTTGGACATTTTCCAATCCATTTTGCACTTTCATAACCACAATTGCTACAGAAAAAAGCAGATTTTATTTTACTCATTTGATAAAGATATTTCAGAAAAATTAGAATCGCGCGAATGAAAAAATAACCACTGTTCGTATTCGAAAAAAAAGAGTGAGAAACGAGAAATTAGTGTAGAAAATACGTGTAAAAAAAACAATGAAAATCTGCTGAAATGCAGTGGTAGTAGGCATGTAAAAGGGCCAGCATTGCTACTGGCCCTTATTACTTACTAACCCATTAAATTCTACTGCTAAGGTACAATAATGGGGCAGACGGCAAAATAATTTTTAGGTTTCCGGGGAAAATTTAATATACGAATATCTTCGTAATAAACCCGTTAGCCTGACAATTAGGCCAGGTCCGGTCCGCCAGTTTGTCGGCGGGAATTTTTAGGGTATTTTTTACCCGTTTTTGGATAAAAAAAAGGCCAATTTGGCCTTTTTAAAAGTTTTTGTAAAGCGTAGGGTGGGAAAAATAATTCGTATTAATAAATTTATTAATGTTTAAAATTATTTTTACAGGGACCCGGTTTAGAACTTGATTTCTTCCTCCTGGGCGTCAAAAAACCTGAATTCGGTAAGGTGGTAGTTGGTATTTTCCTCCAAACTTAGCTTTACCCCATGCTTTTTACGGAGTTTGCTCAGTTTATTGGTAAATATCCCCTTGGTTAAATAAGCCGCAATAATGGGGTGAACCACCAATTGAAGCTTTTTGTGGGCATGAGAGGCCAAATAAACAAGCTTATTTTCAATTTCATCTTCGAGTAGTAAGGCAGACGTCATTTTACCGCTTCCATTACAAGCTGTACAATTTTCAGAAGTATTGATATTCACTTCCGGACGCATTCTTTGACGCGTTACTTGTAATAGGCCAAATTTAGAAATAGGAAGTACCGAATGTTTGGCACGATCTGCTTTCATAAAAGTATCCATGGCTTCTTGCACTTTTCTTTTATTGTCAGGAAGTTTCATGTCAATAAAATCAATCACAATAATGCCACCAATATCTCTAAGTCGTAATTGTCTAGCAATCTCTTCTGCAGCTTCTAAATTTGTTTCTAAGGCATTTTCTTCTTGGCTATTGCTAACGCTCTTGTACCCACTATTGACGTCAATAACATGCAGTGCTTCGGTGTGTTCAATAATTAAATAGGCACCACTAGGTAAGTTTACGGTTTTGCCAAAAGAAGCTTTTACTTGTTTGGTTACACCAAAATGATCAAAAATAGGAAGACCATCTTTGTACTGTGTTACGATATCTGTTTTATCAGGTGCAATGCGCTGAATATAGCGCTGCGTTACTTCATAGAGTGCTTTATCATTCACCACAATCCTATTAAAATCGGCACTCAGCAAATCTCTTAAAATACTGGTTGTTTTTGTTTCTTCACTTAAGATGCGCACAGGTGCTGCAGCTCCTTTTAAATTGGCTTGAATCGTTTTCCATGTTTCAACTAGTGATAACATATCTTGGTGTAATTCTGCAGTGGATTTACCTTCTGCAGCAGTACGCACAATCACGCCAAAATTTTTAGGCCTAATGGCTTCTACAATTTTATGTAATCTTTTTCTTTCTTCAGAAGAATGTATTTTTTTAGAGACCGCTACAATTTCATTAAAAGGCGTCACCACTACAAATCTACCTGGTAATGAAAGTTCGCAACTTAAACGAGGTCCTTTTGCTGCAATGGGCTCTTTTAAAATTTGAACCAGTACATTTGGCTTGCCATTTAATACTTCGTTTATTTTTCCAGTTTTTATAATTTCTGGTTCCGATTGAAAGCGTGCAAAATCAAATCCATGTTCACTTTTATCAGACATCGCTGCCTGCGTGTATTTGATAATTGATTTGGCGTAGGGGCTTAAATCGGAGTAATGTAAAAAAGCATCTTTCTCAAAACCAACGTCCACAAAAGCTGCGTTGAGTCCTGGAATTAATTTTTTTACCTTACCAAGGTATAGGTCACCTACTGCAAAATTTGCATCGGTATTTTCGTTGTGCAGCTCTACTAGTTTTTTATCTTCTAGCAAAGCAATTTCTACACCCGTGGGCGTAGCGTTTATAATCAGTTCTTTGTTCAAAATGAGCAACTTTTAAATACAAAATCACCTGCCCTATAGAGCGGAGTATGCATACAACCATATCTTAACAATCATAGCCCTATCAAGGAAGGAAATAGGAAAAGTTGCAGAAAAGGAAATAAGGGGCTAGATACAGATAAGTGTTAAACACGCCCTATGGTTTAAATAGGGCGTGTTTGTATAAGTCAGTAAAGAATAAACAATTACTTGTTCTTCTTTTTGTGACGATTCTTTCTTAGGCGTTTCTTACGTTTGTGTGTCGCAATTTTATGACGCTTTCTCTTCTTACCACAAGGCATACAGGGAGTAATTTTATTGTTAATAATAATTTATTTTTTCAATTCCGCAATTCTCTTAGCGATTGCTTCTTTTGCTTCGGGCACTTTAACTTTTTGACCAGCAAGTGTATACCACTTTACTGCGTTTGTTTTGTCATTGTGCATCTCGTAGCATTCTGCTAAGTGAAATATGGCTTCCAGGTTTTCTGGATCTTTATTTACAATTAGTAAGAAGCGCTCAATGGCTTTATCTAACTGCCCGCTTTTTTTACCACCCAAACCCAAAATCATTTGAGCGTATAGGTTGTCTGGATTTTTTTGGACAATGTTTCTGATGGGTAAAATACCCTCCATCGGATTGTCTGAAATGTTTCCAAATATGTAGCAAGCACCCAAACCAATTTTACTAGAATCGTTGTTTGGATTGATAACTAAAGCTTTCTCTAAAAGATCTTTTGCTTGTTCTGCC
>JBIIZN010000089.1:0-7072 GCA_044346275.1 Sediminibacterium sp. | reverse complement strand
TTGGCGAATCATTTTTAGCAGAAATGATTAAAGAAAATGAAGCTGCCCTACCAAGTCATATTAAACTTGCGTACCTCCCTAATTATGGCATGGTTCGTTTGCGTTTAACAATATCAGGTGACCCTCAAAATGAAGCGGGGTTAGACAAAGAATTAGATTCCCATTTTGAAAATTTAGCCACCGCCGTTAAGGATTATTTGGTGGTGAAAGAAGATATCCCAATGGCCGAAGTGGTGGGTCAGCTCCTATTCAACCAGCACAAAACACTCGCAACCGCCGAAAGTTGCACAGGTGGGTATATTGCCCATTTATTAACCGCTAAAGCCGGGGCTTCGGCTTATTTTAAAGGATCTGTTGTGAGTTATGCCAATGAAATCAAAGTCGATTTACTAGATGTTTCTAAAGAAACCATGGAAACCGTGGGTGTGGTAAGTGAAGAATGTGTACGAAAAATGGCTATTTCGGCCCGAAAACTACTTAAAACAGACTATTCTGTGGCAGTTAGTGGTATTATGGGACCAGGAGGCGAAACCCCAGAAAAGCCCGTGGGCATGGTTTGGATGGCCGTAGCATCGGAAAATGAAGTAAGGGCACAGGTATTCCATTTTAGATTTGACCGCAAAAGGAACATAGAATTAACCGCCAATAGCGCCCTTAATATGCTCCGCCTACTAATTGTGGATAAGAGTTAATCCTATTTTAAGCGCATAACGTACTTTTGTACTGTCGAAAAACCTCTAGCAGTATATGGCAATTGTTGATTTAGTGATGCCCAAATTGGGCGAAAGTATTATGGAGGCCACCATTTTAAAATGGAACAAGCAAATTGGAGACAATATTGCCGTGGACGAAACCGTACTAGAAATTGCCACCGATAAGGTAGACACAGAGGTCCCTGCCCCTTTTGCAGGCAAACTAGTAGAAATTTGTTTTCAGGTAAATGATGTGGCGCCCATTGGAAGCGTACTTGCAAAAATTGAAGTAGCCGGTGAAAATAATATGGTAGCATCTACAATTGTTGAGACGCCTGCTCCTGCGCCAGCAACTGCATCTATCCCTACCAATGAACAACCAGAATCTATTCCATACGTTCCTGCGGCTCCAGTAAATACGGCACCTCAAGAAACTGGAAGTACAGAAACTCGTTTTTACTCACCGCTTGTTTTAAACATTGCACAAAGTGAAGGGGTAAGTTTTAGTGATTTAGAAAAAATACCTGGCACCGGTTCTGGTGGCAGGGTTTCAAAAAAAGATATTTTAAACTGGGTGGCAGCTAAAAAATCTGGGACAACTGCAAATGTTGTTTCGCCAGCTGCTGCTGAGGTTAATTCGAGCGCTGTTGTGCCAGTTGCGAATCAAAATGTTGTTGCAACAAATCAAGCGCCAGCTTCAACTGTTGCGCCAACAATTTCTGCTTCTGCTTCAACCTCAGCGGCAAGCAACCCGGCGGGTGTTGTACTCAGTGGTGCATTAGAAATTATTGAAATGGACCGTATGCGTAAACTGATTGCCAAACATATGGTAGACAGTGTGCAAACGAGTCCGCACGTGACAAGTTTTTCTGAAGCAGACGTAACTAATTTAGTGCAGTGGAGAAATAACAATAAAGCTGCTTTTGAAAAAAGAGAAGGTACCAAATTAACATTCACGCCGCTTATTGTAGAATGCCTGGTAGCCGCTATGAAAAAGTTCCCACTCATCAATTCTAGTTTAGACGGAGATAAAATTATTATCAAAAAGGATTTTAATATTGGAATGGCTACTGCACTTCCAAATGGTAATTTAATTGTTCCTGTTATTAAGGGTGCAGATCAACTGAATTTAGTTGGCCTTAGTAAGTCAATTAATAATTTAGCAGATGCGGCCCGTAATAATAAATTAAAACCTGACGATACACAAAACGGTACATTTACATTTACCAATGTAGGTACTTTTGGAAGCCTCATGGGTACACCGATTATCAATCAACCACAAGTAGCTATTATTGCGGTGGGTGCCATTAAAAAGCGCGTAGCCGTTATTGAAACACCAAGTGGAGATAACATGGCCATCAGACACATGATGTACCTATCGCTTAGTTACGATCACCGCATTATTGATGGCAGTATTGGTGCTAGCTTCTTGACAGAAGTAGCGAACCAACTTGAAGCCTGGGACCCAAATAGAACGGCCTAAGCCATTCTATTTTAATCCCCAATCCCTTCCTTTCATAGTTGCAGGAACACCATTTGCAATCCATGGTGCTGGCTTCTCACCTTTTAATAAATAATCAAAGAATTGTTGTTCTCTAATTTGAATATCTTTTCTATTTTTTCGCTCCACTAGATTGTGCGCTTCATTGTTATAGTTTAACATCCATACTTTTTTTCCTAAGCGTCTTAGAGCCGTGTAAAATTCAATACCCTGATACCAAGGCACAGCATCATCGGCATCATTGGCCATTATAACAAGCGGCGTAGTTACTTTAGGTAAATGAAATAAGGGAGAATTTTCGATGTATAAATTTGGTTTCTCCCATAAGGTGGCCCCAATTCTACTCTGTGTTTTTTCATATTGGAACTGACGGTTCATGCCTGGTCCCCAACGGATGCCACCATAAGCACTTGTCATGTTTACTACCGGTGCACCAGCCCATGCTGCAGCATATAAATTGGTTCTAGTAATTAAATGTGCAATTTGATAACCTCCCCAACTTTGACCTTGTAGTCCAATTTTAGTACTATCAATATATCCTTGTTTTACAACAGCGCGCGTTCCACTTAAAATATAATCATATGCACCTTGGCCTGGATATCCTTTTTTATACCAGATATCTGGCACGAGTACCACATAACCTCTACTTACAAAAAATGAAATATTTAAACGAGAAGCCGTTGGAGTTGGTGCAACATAATTATACAAGGTTTGATTGTTGCGTTCGTAGAAATAAACAATCATCGGATACTTTTTAGTAGCATCAAAATTTTCAGGCTTGAATAAAATACCTTCTGTTAATTTACCCGTGTATGCTTTCCAAGTAAATAGCTCGGAACTACCCCAATTAAAATCATTTTGTTGTGGGTTGGTAGCAGCTAATTGATTGGCCGCGCCACCGTTTACACTAGAAGTAAATAATGTTGGAGACTGCACATAGGTTTCTTTGGTATAAAGTAATGCATCTGCCTCTTTTGCTTTTTGCACAAGTGGGCTAAGTGCTACTTTTTCTTTGAATAAAACATTCAGGGTATTAGTACCATACACCATTGTTGCCAAACCCGCAGACTTGTCTTTTTCATCAAATACGCGAAGTAATAATTGATCGCCAGTTTTTACAAATTTTTCGTCGCGGTCTGTAGCGATATAACGGTAAGAAATTTTATTTGCACGACCAGCTGTTAAGCAAATAGATTTTTGTACACCGAGTGGATCTACCTGCCAAATATCATACCTATCATAGAGTAATACGTACTTGTCATTTTCGGTCCAGCGCATAAGTCCGTAAGCGTTTGGATCATCAGGTACATCGTTTTCTTCGTCGTAGAGTGCAGTTGAAATATCTTTTGCAATTTGACTAGTTACACCCGTTGCATGATTGTACACGAAATATTTTTTAGCAGGCTCATCGTAATAGAGTAATAAATTACCAGATACGCTTGGCTGCACATTACCCGATTTTAAATTGGCTTTAATGAGTTTCGAAGATCCGTCTAATGGATTAATGGTATACACATCATTGATGGTATAGCCCTGCCACTGTGATGCAATTCTTTTGCCTTCATCGGTGGCTGCATAAAACACAGAACCGTCGCCATCATTTGTTTGCACCACATTTCTAAATTTCGAAGACCCTAGTGGCACAACACTATTAGTAGTAAAATCATATCTAGCCGTGTACGCTCTTCTTAATTCAGATTCTGCAGATCTCAATTGCATCGGCATAATTTGATCATCATTGTAATGCCAAACATCCACGCTCACACGGTCAAACTCTGGTAAACTGGTATCTTTTAATGGCCATAACGGAGCGGTTCCAAAAAATAATTGCGATCCAGATTTACTAAAACTTACAGCTTGATTATCGCTAATGATATGCCCTGCTGGAATCCCTTTAGAAGATTGGCTAGCAATAGCAACCGCCGAATCCTGACCATCCTTAAAATAATATAACTGATAAAATTTACGCACTGCTTTTGCAGCACTATCTCTTTCGGCAACAAAAGCAAGTTGCTTACCTGCTTCGTCTAGTCTAAAGAGTTTAGCGTCGTTGAACTTTGTTAAAATTGTTGAAGCCTTCATGCTTGACAAATCCACTTTTACAATGGTTGCCGCAGAACCAGCCAAACCATTTTTCTTTGTTTTTTTAAGTACGAGTGTTGTACCTTTTTTATTGAAATAAAAATCACTCACTAATGGATATTTTGTTTCGGCGCCGGTATTAAAGTTCATTAGTACAAGCGTTGTCCCTTCTTCTACATTTTCTTCTGCTACCTTAGGTTGCTGTGGAGTTGTTTGCAAAACAGACATTCCTTTTACAGAGGCACTCGTTGCTTTTAAACGAATGCTGTCAGCTACGCGCACCAAACTATCTGCCATCGCAAACATAGATTGTATTTTAGCTGCAGAGTCAAGTGACGCTTTTGATTTAGGCGCATCTGCTGGTTCTTTATCTAATAAATAAGCAAGCCATCCACCAGCATCGTCCGGTAATTTAAAGGATTTTAAACGAGGTGTTTTATGAACGATTTTGTCTCCCAGTTTTACTACCCCTAAACTATCTTTTGGCATTTCGTCGGGGCGTTTCTTTTTAATTTTTGCATCACGCGTTTGCGCAAAAGTTGGCTTGATGCGAAAAACGGCGAACTTACTATCTTCCGATAAAACAACGCCCGAACCTCTAGGGATAACTAGTTTGTAATCACCTTGTAAAGATTGTAACACCAATACCCCATCTCCTTCTTGTGGATTGATAGCATAGGCTACATATTTACCGTCATTACTAATGGCACGGTCTGCTATAGACTGCCAATTGTCATAAACGCTGTGGTCTAAAGGTTTTTTTTGAGCCTTTACAGCAACTGTAATAAAAAGTAGAAATAAGATAGAAATGTAACGCATATATAAGCATTAAATAGTTTCAAAATGTATAGCAATTTAATGTGTGATTGAGCACAAATGCTGAATTACCAATAGCCGTATTCTACATTTTATACCCATAAATGAACAAAAAGAGGACTCGTCGGTAAATAGGGGTTTCTAGAGCCTTAATTTTCTTTAACTTTCTTGCATAATCCTTTTTTATGAAAAAAATAATGACCTCCCTGGCGCTTGCATGTTTCTCTTTAGTTAGCATCAACGCACAAAAAGCAACCGTTCAAAAATTATGGGCTACCGACACCATTTTAAAAGTACCTGAATCAGTACTTGTAGATGACAAAGAAAACTGCTTATGGGTTTCAAATATTGACGGCGCTTCTAATGGTAAAGACGGAAAGGGAAGCATTAGTAAATTATCAAAAACAGGTGCTTCTATAAATTTGGAATGGGTTACCGGATTAAATGCACCCAAAGGGATGGCTAAATACAAACAAGAACTCTATGTTGCAGATTTAACAGAGCTTGTAGTTATTGATATAAAAAAAGCCACGATCATTAAAAGGATTCCGGTAGAAGGATCTGTTTTTTTAAACGATGTTACTGTCAATAAAAATGGTGCTGTTTTTGTATCTGATAGCAGAACCGGAAAAGTGCACCGCATCGAAAATGGCATCGTAAGTATAGAAGTAGAAAACCTGCAAGGGCCTAATGGACTTTTAAGCATCGAAGACCAATTACTCATTTTAGACAGAGGCTCATTATTATCTGTAACACCCGGTGGCGCTATTTCAAAAATCATGGATGGTATGGACCCGAGCACCGACGGTATCGAAAGAGTGGCCCCTAATCAGTACATTGTAAGTTGCTGGAATGGTATTGTTTATTACATTGTAGCAGGCGCACAAAAAATAACTTTATTTGATACCAGATCGGAAAAAATAAACAGCGCGGACATTGGCTACGATGCAAAAAATAAAATTATTTACGTACCCACGTTTATGAAAAATTCGGTGGTGGCTTATCAGTTGCAAATTCAATAAGCAAAGAGCGGCATGCGATTTACATATATTTTTAGTGTAATGGTGTTCGGCGTTTTTTGCGCGGCCGCGGCCGCGCAAAAATCCCAAGTTCAGCGGGCAAAAAATATACTCATCATTTACAGTGATGATCAAAGTTTTGCAACCATTCATGCACTTGGCAACAAGCAAATCAAAACACCCAATCTTGATAAACTGGTAGCGAGGGGTCTAACATTCACGCAGGCGCACGTAATGGGTGGACACCAAGGTGCCGTTTGTATTCCAAGCCGCGTGATGCTATTAACGGGCAGGTATGTAAATAGGCTCCCTGGCGATGGTGGTAAAATACCAGATAGTTTAACTGGCCTCCCCGAAGTACTTCAAACTAAAGGTTACACTACTTTTCATACCGGCAAATGGCATTCAGACAAAGCGTCGCATCACCGTTTTTTTAATGATGGCGGCCATATATTTTTTGGTGGTATGCACTTCGAAAATAATGGAGGTCAGTTTCATCCAACCGTCAATAATTTTGACCCTTCAGGCGCGTATGATCCAAAAAACAGTTGGAAGAGCGATACGTTTAGCACCGAATTATATGCCGGTACAGCTATTCAATTTTTGAGCAGCAAAAAAGCAAAAGAGCAGCCATTTTTTTGTTATGTAGCACTCACCTCTCCACACGACCCACGCACCCCTCCTACCAAATATGACGCTTGGTACAACCCCGACACCATAACACTACCTCCCAATTTTTTACCGCAACATCCTTTTGATAATGGTGATTTAGCGGTAAGAGATGAAATGCTACTTCCCCACCCCCGAACGCCAGAGGCTGTTAAAAAAGAAATAGCACATTACTATGGTATGGTGTCGGAACTAGACGCACAACTAGGGCGCATTTTAGCTGCACTTGATGCTGCTGGACTTACAAATGAAACACTGATTGTTTTTGCTGGCGATAACGGACTCGCAGTTGG
>JBIIZN010000012.1:0-22410 GCA_044346275.1 Sediminibacterium sp. | reverse complement strand
TATTTCTACTACGGTCTGCTTCAAAACCTTTGGTGTCTGCGTAACGGGCAAGGTCTAGCCAAAGTGCTGCCCATTTTTCGCCATAGGCAGGCGAAGCCATTAAATCGTTTACTAAATTTTCGTAGGCCTTATCAGAATTGTCGCTTAAATATTTTGCTGCAATTTTTTTACTTGCAGGAAGGCCCGTTAAATCTAAACTAACGCGTCTTAATAGCGTTGCTTTATCTGCTTCTTTGGAAGGACTTAATTTTTCGGTTTCTAATTTTTCTAAAATGTATTTGTCAATATTGTTATTTACCCAATCGTCATTAATACTTGGCACTTCTGGCTCCTCCACTTTTTGATAGGCCCAGTGTGATCCCCACTTGGCACCTTCTTTAATCCAAGTAGTTAAAATTTTAATTTCTTCTTTGCTTAAAGGGTCGTGCTTATAAGGCATGCGCTCTTCCGGATCGGTGAGGTGCAACCTTCTTATAAGTTCACTTTCTTCTGGCTTGTATTTTATGATGGCAGGTTTACCAGATTTGGTAGGTGCAAAAGCTTCTTCTTCGAAAAGCAAACTAAATCCACCCTCTTGTTTTACACCACCATGACAGGTAATACATTTTTTATTTAAAATGGGTTTTACCTCGGTATTGTAATCGATAGGATCAGAAGGATAAATAACAACAGCAGTGATGGCAAGTACAATGAGTACTGCAGAGCTGTAAAAAAGTTTTTTGCTAGGCTTTAAAAACATAAGGCATCATTCGTAAGGATAAATTTAATAATTACTTACGAATGACGCCTTAAACTTGACATATAGTTATCTACCCATCCAGCCACCATCTACGGTTACAATGGTACCGTTGACATAGTCGGAGGCAGGAGATGATAAAAAAACGAAAGCCCCGGTTAAATCTTCGGGAGTTCCCCATTTATTTGCCGGAATTCTGGCCAAAATAGAGGCATTTCTGTCCGGATCGGCCCTTAACTGTGCCGTATTGTCTGTGGATATATAGCCTGGGGCAACACCATTTACAGTAATGCCTTTACCTGCCCATTCGTTGGCAAATGCCTTAATTAGGGAGGCAACTGCTCCTTTACTAGCAGCGTAGCCAGGTACGTTGATACCGCCTTGGAAGCTTAAAAGAGAGGCTGTAAACACTATTTTTCCGGCGCCATTGGCAATCATTTGTTTGCCAATTTCTCTGGTGATAATAAACTGCGCATTTAAATTGATGTCAATAATATTATCCCAAAATTCGTCGGGATGTTCGGCGGCTGGACTCCTTTGAATACTGCCCGCGTTATTTATTAGGATATCAATTTTTGGATGGTCTGTTACTACTTTTTGTAAAAAAGCATACACCGAATCTCTATTAGAAAAATCGGCTTGGTAGGGATAGAATTTTTTACCTGCCGCAAGCACTGCTTTTTCAACATCGCTACCAGATGCAGGCATGGAGCCACTTACACCAATAATATCGGCGCCGCTATTAGCAAGTTCTATCGCAATTGCCATACCAATGCCTTTACTACAACCGGTAACAATAGCGAGTTTATTATCTACTCTAAAATTTAGCATCGTACTTATTTTAATAACTGAATGTTTACAAAATCCATATCAGCAAAAGACATGTTTTCGCCGGCCATTGCCCATATAAATGAGTATGAGGCTGTTGCAACACCACTATGGATACTCCATGATGGAGATACAATGCCTTGTTCATTGTTTAGGAATAGATGTCTAGTTTCGTGTGGCTCACCCATGAAATGAATGACACGTTGTGTTTCAGGCAAATCAAAATAGAAGTATGCTTCCATACGGCGGTCATGCAGGTGCGCTGGCATGGTATTCCAAATGCTACCTGGTTTAAAGTTGGTTACGCCAAGTACGAGTTGGCAACTTTTTAAACCATCGGCGTGAATGTATTTATTAATTGTACGGTGGTTGGCTGTTTCGGCACTACCCATTTCGGCAGGGGTAGCATCTTTACTTTGCATTAACTGCGTAGGATAGTTTGCGTGCGCTGGGCAAGAGAATAAAATAAATTTAGAAGGATTGCTAGGATCAGTGCTCGCATGAAAAGTAACTTCTTTATTACCCATACCAATGTATAGGCAATCAATTTTATCTAGGGTATAAATTTGACCTTCTACGGTTACGCTTCCGGTGGCACCAATGTTTACAATACCAAGTTCTCTTCGGTCTAAAAAATTTTCTGACTTTAAAGCGTCGTAGGTACCCAGCTGAATAGCAGCAGTAGTAGGGGTTGCAGCGCCTACCATCATGCGGTCGTAATGCGTATATACAAAATTGATCGCACCTGGTTCTACTAGATTGTCCAGTAAAAATTTAGCTCTAATTTGCTCGGTGGTATACTTTACAAAATCTTCGGGATGTACTTGGTGAATAATTTTCATGTGAGTGTATTAATGATATATACTGCAAATTAAACTTTTATTTATCTTCAATGGAAGAATAGAAAAATAAAATCACAATGTATATCAGATACCTACTAATAATGCTATTTATGACTATTTCATCTTTGTTAATGGCCCAACAGGAGTTTTCTATATACGAGGGGCCTGTACCCAATGCGCTTCCATGTAATAAAGAAGAAGCGGTTAGCAAAAATGCTACGGGTAAAATTGTTATTGCAAATGTCACAAGCCCTACCGTTACGGTATTTAACCCAGCAAAGCAGGATGCCAACAAAACAGCAATTATTGTATGTCCTGGGGGTGGTTATGCAAGACTTGCTACTGGACATGAAGGCACTGAAGTGGCAGAGGCGTTTAATAAAATAGGTGTTACAGTATTTGTATTAAAGTACCGCTTACCTTTTGATAGTTGCATGACAAATAAAGAAATGGTGCCATTACAAGATTTGCAACAGACTATAAAAATAGTGAGAGATAGGGCTGCAGGCTTTGATATCAACCCTGCTATGCTTGGTGTGATTGGATTTTCGGCAGGTGGGCATTTAGTAAGCACAGGTATTACAAAGTTTTCTGAATCATATATTGAAAACGCTAGTAATACTAGCTTAAGACCCGATTTCGCTATTTTAGGTTACCCTGTTATTAGTATGGATTCGGCCATATGCCACAAGGGTTCTAGAGATAATTTGCTCGGTAAAAAACCTTCTGCTGCTAAGCTTAATTTATTTTCATCTGATATGCAGGTAACGGCTCATACGCCTCCCACTTTTTTAGTACATGCTTCTGATGATAAATCGGTTCCTGTAGAAAATAGTATTCGTTTTTATCAAGCACTTATAAAAAATAAGGTAAACGCCGAAATGCATATTTATCAAAATGGTGGTCACGGTTTTGGACTTCATAATGCAACAACCTCCGATGCTTGGTTTGAAAAAGCGGCCGCCTGGATGCGCGTGAATAAATTTATTACAGGGAACTAATTTATTTTTTTTCTTCTTTTTCCATTTTCGATAAAATTTGAAGGATCAATTTATCTTGATTTTCTAAATGCGTTAAAATGGTTTCTATTTCTAATTCTGCTTTTTTGTTAATTAGGTAATCTTCTTCTGCTCTAATTTCCGAATGTCTCGATTGTAAATTTTGCCCTACCATAATAAGCGGCATCAAAAATATTTGAATCATATTCGAAATAAATAACCACAAAACGAAAGCTGGGAATGGATCAAATCGTAAATGAAGAGGTGCCAAAGTATTCCAACTTAACCAAGTTGCTGTCCATAAAAAAATAACCATAAAAAATCCCATGGATCCAACTTTAGTGGTAATCCAAAGCGCCACTTTATCAAGTTTTGAAAGCTTTTCTTTATGCCTGATATTGGCATTTCTAGAAGACATATGCGTGTCTTTGATTTGCTGCAGGCTAACTGGGTTTGCATTTTTCATAATACCGGCGTATTTATGGGTAAAATTAGCTAATAACTGTCTTTATAGTGTAGGCTTACTTTTATATCTTTAAGCACATTAAGATTTTTGCCATGTCACAATCCAATTCAAGACGTAAGTTTTTACAAAATACCGCAGTATTTGCAGCAGGTATTAGTATCGTTCCTAGGCATGTTTTAGGACGAGGCTTTATTGCACCCAGTGATCAGCTAACCAAAGGCATTATTGGTGTAGGCGGTATGGGAAGAGGCCATATTGGTCTTGGAGGTACAAGAGTGGTTGCGTTATGTGATGTTGATCAAACGCATTTAGCTGCAGCCGCTAAAATGGTAGGGGCTGGCGTAAAAACTTTTGGAGACTACCATGAACTCATTGCAATGCCTGAAGTTGATATCGTGCATATTGCTACGCCACCACATTGGCATGGTATTATGTCTATTGAAGCGGCAAAGGCAGGTAAAGATATTTGGTGTGAAAAACCAATGACCCGCACCATTGGAGAAGGTAAGCGTGTGGTGGAAGCAGTAAAGCAACATGGACGCATGTTTAGACTAAATACTTGGTTTAGATTTCAAGATGAATTTTATGGCATGAAAACAACGGTGAAGCCCATAAAAAAATTAGTTGAGTCGGGGATGCTAGGTTGGCCATTAACAGTAACCGTGAGTAAGCACACTGGGTTTGATTGGAAATTTTATTGGATTGGTAAAACAGGACTTGAAGCGCAGTCGGTTCCTGCAACACTCGATTATGACAGATGGTTAGGACCTGCGCCATACAAGCCATACAACGCACACCGCGTGCACGGAACATTTAGAGGTTATTGGGATTACGATGGTGGTGGACTTGGAGACATGGGCCAACATTATTTAGATCCTATTCAATATTTTTTAGGCAAAGACCATACGAGTCCTGTTAAAGTAGAAGTAGACGCCGATCAGCAACATCCGGATGCTTGCGGTACGTTCCGAAAAATAATTTATACCTATGCCGATGGTTGTAAAATTATTTTAGATGGTGAAGCCAAAGACGAATCAGTGGCTTATATAGAAGGACCAGAAGGTAAATTATTTGCAGGCTTTAAATCTACTATACCTAATTTAAAAGAAAAGCTAGCGCTACTCCCAGATCCTGCACCACAGGTTACAGATTTTTTAGAATCTGTAAAATATAGAACACCATTTGCGCTGAATGAATCCAATGGGCATAGATCTTGTACAATCATTAACCTCGGAAAAATTGCTTTACAATTAGGGCGCACATTAAATTTTGATCCAGAAGCACAAGTGTTTATTAATGATGATGAAGCCAATAAAATGATCAATCCGCCAATGCGTGCACCCTATGGCATCTAGTTTTTTTTATTATCGACAAATTTAAAACCATGAAAAAAATATTTTCAGCTTTTATTATAGCAGCAATTTTTTTAGTGAATGCTGGTCATTCATTTGCACAAGGTAATGCAGCTTCTGTTGCAGCTACTGTTTCAAAAATGCAATCATGGAACAGTGCAGCATGGGAAAACTTTTTTGATACGTTTAAAAATACGGAGGCTAGCGCCAATGCGCCCCACGTAAATGCGATGTATGAACTTGATGCTTATTTGCATGCAGCTGCCACGGATAAAGACCTAGCCAATAAAGCTGCTAGTGTTGTAATCGGTGCATTAGAGCAATTAAAAAATGTTCCTGAAAAAAATGTTTTAGTGCGTTCTTATTTAATTGAAAGACTTGGTTATTTAGGATCTGATAAAGCGGTTAATACAATTGCAAATTATATTGAGGTTCCAACATTTTCTGATGTGGCGGCTATGTCTCTTGCTACGCTTCATACAAAAAAATCATTGGCTGCACTAGATGCTGCTTTAACAAAAGCATCATCTACTACAAAGCCTGCCATTGAAGCGGCTATTAAGCATTCAAACAGTGTGTTGCCTGCATTGCAGGCAGTTGCATTAACGCCAGCCAAAGCAGTAAATCCAGTGCAGCGATTACTTGATTTGCAAGACCAAATGGAAACTTCTAAAAGCCCAACAGCTCAAAAAGGAATCATTATTGAGGCGGGCAAAGTAAATAAACTAGGCGCGCTCATGTTTGCTGCTAAATATTTAGAAACGCCGGCGTTGCAATATGATGCGGCCCTTGTGGTGGCTAAATTAGCACTCGCTAATCCAGATTTCAAAGGTCCTATGGTTAGGGCTGTTTTACAAAGAGCACTTTCGTTATTACGCGGTGAGGATAGTGCTATTATTGCTAGTCAATTGGTATACCATATTAAAGCTATGCCTTACGATTATGGTTTCGAAAATTTATTTAACGGGAAAGATTTAACAGGATGGAAAGGTCTTGTTGCAAATCCTATTGCGCGCTCAAAAATGAGTGCACAACAATTACAGGATGCGCAGTCAAAAGCAGATGAAAAAATAAAATCTGATTGGGTGGTGAAAGATGGCCTACTCGTTTTTACAGGACATGGCGATAATTTATGTACACAAAAACAATATGGTGATTTTGAGCTTTTTGTGGATTGGAAAATCACCGAAAAAGGAGATGCGGGTATTTATTTACGCGGAACACCACAAGTGCAAATTTGGGATACGAGTAGACGTGAAGTAGGCGCACAGGTTGGTTCTGGCGCACTTTACAACAATCAAAAAAACCAGCGCAATCCACTCGTAGTAGCCGATAATAAAATTGGCAGTTGGAATACGTTTCACATTATCATGCGTGGTGCAGTGGTTACTGTTTATTTAAACGGTATACTCGTTACGGATAAAGTGGTGTTAGAAAATTATTGGGATCGCACGCTTCCTATTTTCATTAAAGAACAAATTGAATTACAAGCGCACGGCACTTATGTTGCTTACCGAAATATCTACCTCAGAGAGCTGCCATCTGAAGCACCCATTACACTTAGTGAACCAGAAAAGCAGCAGGGCTTTAAATTGTTATTTGACGGCACAAACCTAGATCAGTGGGTAGGCAATAAGGCCGGCTATCTTTTACAAGATGGCGCTATTATGGTGAACCCCAAAAGTGCAGGGGGTGGTAATTTATATACCAAAGACGAATATGCCGATTTTGAATTCCGTTTTGAGTTTCAGTTAACCCCTGGCGCTAACAATGGATTAGGAATCAGAACCCCACTTGAGGGCGATGCTGCTTATGTGGGTATGGAGCTCCAAATTCTGGACAACGAGGCCGAAATCTATAAAAATCTTAAGCCATATCAGTACCACGGCTCTATTTATGGGGTTGCACCGTCTAGAAGGGGCTTTCTAAGGCCTACCGGTGAGTGGAATGAAGAAGTTGTTGTTGTAAAAGGCACCCGCGTAAAGGTCGTTTTAAATGGAGAAACCATCACGGATACTGATATTAAGGAGGCTTCAATAAACGGAACGATGGACCATAACCAGCACCCCGGATTAAAGCGAACTTCAGGCCATATTGGCTTTTTGGGCCATGGTGATGTGGTTCGATTTAGAAATATTCGGGTACTTCCTCTATAATTTCCATCCTAATAATCTTAATCATTTATTATGAAAAAAGCGGCGCTTCTGTTATTGATACTAACTTATTCTTTAGTTGGATTTACTCAATCTAAACAAGACTCTGAAGTGATTTCGACTTTAGAGAAATTACGTCTAGCTATGATAAGTGGGATAAAAGAAGATTTAGAATCTGTTGTACATGATAGCCTAAGCTATGGGCATAGTAATGGAACCATAGAAGGTAAGTATGAATTTATAGAAAAAATCGTTTCAGGTAAATCGGATTTTGTATCTATTGAATTTTACGGTCAAACCATCTCTGTGCAAAAAAACATTGCGTTAGTTAGGCATAGTTTAATTGCAAATATTAACGATGGCGGTAAGCCTAGCGAAATAAAATTGAAAATTTTATTGGTTTTTACAAAGACTGGAAAAGATTGGAAACTTTTAGCACGCCAAGCTGTAAAGCTTATTTAATTTTTGAGACTAAATTGATAGATTATACAGCGTCTGCTACTTTCTAAAGAAACTATGAAGTATTTATTTTTATTGTCATTTGCGCTAATCATAAATATGCATCCTGCCTATACGCAAAGTAAATCTTTGGCTGCTGAGGTTGCAGCAACTGCTATGGCTACTTTATGGAAAGTGCCAGTTGGTGCAGATACTGCTAAGCCAACCAAGTGGACGTATGATCAAAGCTCTGGATTACTTGGCATTGAGCGCTTGTGGATACAAACTGCCAATCCTGCATATTTTTCTTACCTCCAAAATAGCATCAATTATTTTATTTCCGAAAACGGTGATATCAAGTTTCATAAAGTACAGGATTATGATATTGATGATATTTTATTCGGGAGAATCTTATTGATGCTTTATAATGTAACTAGTCAGATAAAGTATTACAAAGCAGCATCATTATTAAGAGATCAATTAAAATCGCAGTTGCACAAAAATGAAGGCTTACTTTATCTGCGTGAGCCTTTTTATGCCGCTTTTGCAAAACAATTTCATGAGCCCGAAGCTTTTGATGATATCGCCAATCGATTTATTTGGATGGAAGAGCATGCAAGAGATGCTAAAACAGGTTTGTATGAAATGGCACTTGTAGATGTGCTTGAAAATTTTCCGGTTACACATCCAAAGCACGATACACTTATATCCATTTTTAAAAGACGTGCAAATGCTATAAAAAAATTACAGGATCCGTCAACGGGCTTGTGGTACGATGTTTTAAACACGCCTAAAGAAAAAGAACATCGCATAGAGTTTCCTACAAATGCGATGTTTGTTTATGCCAATGCTAAAGCGGTGCGTTTAGGTTTTTTACATCCTAGTTATTTGGCAGTTTCGAAAAAAGGATACGATGGTATTTTAAAACACTTTATTCATACCAACAAAGAGGGTTATGCCAATTTGAAAGGAACCCTAAGTGGGGACCCCAATGGAGTAGGTGTATTTATACAAGCTGCTAATGAAATGGAGTGGCATTCGGCGCCAAAACCTGGTAAGAATAAAGTTTTTTTGTTGGACGATTATTTCAATGCAGAAAAGAAAAAAGACATTAAAGGTATTGAATATGCCTACCATTATAAGTGGCCTGAAATGTACAACAATGGTTTTTCTTTTTTTGGAAATATAATTACTTCTAATGGATTACAAACTGAAACATTATCGCAAGCACCAACAGCTAGCAATTTAAAAAATGCTTCTATATATATGATTGTAGATGCAGATAATATAGCAGACAATCCTACCCCCAATTACATGAATGAGAGAGACGCCCAGGAGATATATAATTGGGTAAAAGAAGGAGGTGTATTGGTTCTATTTCATAATGATAAACCCAATGCCGATTTTACAGCTATCAATAAATTATCTGATTTATTTGGCATTCATTTCAATGAGGATACTTATAATAAAGTAGTTGGAACAAATTATGTAGGCGGAAAAATTGATGTGCCTGCCGGGCACCAAATATTGAAAAATGTGCAAACTATTTATCAAAAAGAAGTTTGTTCCATAACTGCTAAGGCGCCTGCTAAATCAGTGCTTACAAAAGGAGATTTGGTTGTTTTTGCAACTGCTAAAATTGGTAAGGGTACCGTTTTTGCAACCGGTGATCCTTGGCTTTACAATGAATACACCGATGGTCGAATGCTACCGGCGATGTATCAAAATGCCGAGGCAGCAAAAGATGTAGTAAAATGGTTGATATCTCAAATCCCGATTAAAAAATAATAAAATTTAAAGCGGTATAGCTGTTGCTAGGACAAGAATATATGATGTTAAATAAAAAAATATATACTACTCTTACTAGCCAAAAAGATGAAGCATTATTTGCGCTACCTGAAAAAGTGTTGCAATTTGGAACTGGCGTGTTGCTTCGCGGCTTGCCTGATTATTTCATTGACAAAGCAAATAAACAGGGTTTGTTTAATGGAAGAATTGTAGTTGTAAAGTCTACCGATCAGGGAAACACGGATGCCTATGGTGCGCAAGATGGATTATATACGATACTTGAAAAAGGCATTGAAAATGGATTGCCCATAGAGCGCACGACAATTAATGCTTCTATTAGTAGGGTTGTTTCTGCAAAATCACAGTGGGATGATGTATTAATTTGCGCAGCTAGTAAGGATATTCAGGTAATTATTTCAAATACCACTGAAGTTGGTATTACACTTGTTACTTCGGATGCGACAGCTTTATTTCCCGAATCGTTTCCGGGTAAATTACTTCATTTTTTATTAGAACGTTATCTTGTTTTTAATGGTTCTCACGATTCAGGGATGGTAATTATTCCAACCGAGCTCATTAGTGATAATGGCATTCAACTAAAAGAAATTGTAATAGAATTAGCACTATTAAAAGGGCTTGATGCTTCATTCATAGATTGGGTTAACAACGATAATGATTTTTGTAGTTCATTGGTTGATTGTATTGTGCCAGGTAAATTGCCTGCTTCTGAAATAGCTGCATTCGAACAAAAAGCAGGCTATTCGGATGGCCTGGCTATTATGTCAGAACCTTACCGCTTATGGGCGATAGAAACTACCAGTGAAAAAACGGCTGCAATACTATCTTTTGCAGCAGCAGATGATAGGGTGATTTTGGCCTCTAGCATTAAAAAGTACAAAGAAATTAAATTAAGACTTTTAAATGCTACGCACTCTTTATGTTGCGGGGTTGCTTATTTAAGTGGTTTTTTGACAGTTAAAGAGGCGCTAAATGATAATCAATTTAGGTCATATATCTCTGAAATGTTATTTGGGGAAATTTTACCACTCGTAGGTGATGGCGATATTTCTTTAGAAGAAGCGCGTCGTTTTGCAATGCAGGTTATTGACCGTTTTTCGAACCAAAGTATTGAACATTTGTGGTTAAATATTTCTGTACAATACACCTCTAAAATGCAAATGAGGGTTGTGCCATTAGTTGAAAAGTATCTACAGCAGAATGGTAGGGCGCCTAAACTAATGTCATTTGGTTTTGCTAGTTTTCTAGTATTTATGAAATCTAGAGAAATGGAGCCTCAAAAATATATGGGAGCCTATGCTGGTTCCTTATATGAAATCAAAGACGACAAAGCCGCAGAAATGTCTATTGCTTGGTCGTCTAAAAATTCATTTATAGCATCGGAAGTTTTTAACGAACAGGTATTTGATTATGTGGATGCAATTGAAGCTAGTTCTGTAAATGATGTTTTGGCTTTACTAGTATAAATAAAAATTAGAAAGAGATGGGCAAGTTATTTATGGGTGAAAGATAAATAATCTACTTTTTTATTTCATTTCATATTATCTTGTAAATCAAATGGGTAAGAAATTAGTATGAGAAAAGTATTTTGTTTTGGTGAGATTTTGCTTCGTATGTCGCCCGTATTAGACCAGGACTGGATTAATAATGCTAGTATGCCTGTTCATATTGGCGGCGCAGAACTCAATGTAGCAAAGGCTTTAGCTGGTTGGGGAGAATCCGTTACGTACATGTCTGCTATGCCAGACAATTATTTATCTAAAGAAATTGCAGCTTCCATTGCTGCTTGCAATATCGGTGTAGAAGCCATGCAATATTGTGGTGACCGTATAGGTATTTATTTTTTACCACAAGGTGCCGATTTAAAAAATGCCGGCGTCATTTATGACCGCGCACATGCTTCATTTTCAACTGCTTTATTCCCGGGGAAATTAAATTGGGAAGCATTACTGGAAGGTTCTGATTGGTTTCATTTTAGTGCGATTAGTCCTGCATTAAACGAACAGGCTGCAGCTGTATGTTTGGATGCAGTAAAGGCTGCTAAACGATTAGGCCTTACTATTTCTGTCGATTTAAATTACCGTGCTAAACTTTGGAAATATGGCAAACAGCCTGCAGAGGTGATGCCAGAAATGGTGTCTTATGCTAGCGTTATTATGGGAAATATTTGGAGTGCTCGAGATTTGCTTGGAATAGATGTGCCCAAAGGAGCAGAAGCTGCGGTTACTAAAGAGGACTTTGCTGCTTGTGCAAAAGAAACTGCAGCTGTACTGTTTACGCAAAATCCAAATTGTAAAGTTGTAGCCAATACGTTTAGGTTTACCCCCGATGGCGCTGGTGTAAATTATTATGCAACGCTTGATACGATCAGCGAACAAGCGGTATCGGTTAGCTTTGAGGCAAATTCGGTGGTAGACAAAGTGGGGAGTGGTGATTGTTTTATGGCGGGCCTTATATATGGCATTCATAATGGACATGCGCATCAGGAAACGATAAATTATGCCGCTTCCGCAGCTTTTGGTAAATTGCAAGAACTCGGTGATAGCACCAAGCAAACATTTGAACAAATTAAATCAAGGTATTAAATGGAAAGAGAAGCCATTCTTATAGGTCAAATAAAAGCAGAAGGCGTTTTGCCTTTGTATTATCATGATGATGTTGCGGTATGTGAAAGTGTACTTCGTGCATTATACAATGGTGGTGTTAGATGTGTAGAGTTTACCAACAGAGGTGCACAAGCACTTGCTAATTTTTCGCATTTGGTTTCCTTAAAATCTACCATGCCTGGTTTGATACTTGGTATAGGCACCATTAAAACGCCACAAGATGCAAGCGCATTTATTGAAGCTGGTGCCGATTTTTTAATTAGCCCTTGTTTTGATGCAAGTGTTGCAGATGTTGCATATATGCATAAAGTTTTATGGATTCCAGGTTGTATGACCCCTACCGAAATTCATGTAGCGCAAAAATCGGGTGCTACACTTGTAAAACTTTTTCCTGGCAATTTATTGGGTCCTGGTTTTGTAGAAGCGATTAGAACTTTATATACTGACATTGATTTTTTAGTGACAGGTGGTGTAGAACCTACAGCGCAAAATATGGGTGCCTGGTTTAGAGCAGGTGTGTCATGCGTGGGGCTTGGCAGTAAACTAATTACAAAAGAACTGCTTGCCAATAAAAAATTTGAAGAATTAGAAGCGCAAACAAAAGAATTGGTTGCTCTTGTTAAGTCAGTAAAATAATCTTTGCTTTAAAGTAAACTTATATGGAACCAAAAATTGGACATTACCACTGGACTATTTGTAGTCTAGTGTTTTTTGCTACTACTATTAACTATTTAGACAGAGCTGTTATTAGTTTATTAAAAACAAACTTATAAGACGCTAAGATTTTAATTGATGCTGCTGCTTATGTAAATGTAGAAATTGCATTTAAAGTTTCCTATGCGATAGGGTTATTGTTGGCTGGAAGATTTATTGATTCAGTGGGCACTAAAAAAGGTTATGCTTGGGCAACCGGTTTATGGAGTGTATCTGCCGTTTTGACTGCTGCTGCTAAAAGTGTATTTGGATTTTCTATGGCACGTGCTGCCCTTGGCGTTACCGAAGCAGGAAATTTTTTGGCGGTTTGGTAGGTTCAACAAGTGGCGTTTCTGCAGGGCTTGCAGCTACAGATCCAGGCTTGGTTCCTTATGGAGCGTTAACGGCAACTTTTCATACTGCAGTGGGTTGTCTATTATGCCCTTCAATTTTATACTTTATAGTGAATGCTATTTTGTAGATCATTTATTTTTGTATTATTGATAAACCTTTTTGAGCACTGTATTTTCCGGTTACTACTTTTTGTTGTTGCAAGTGCACTCTAAAATCAACGTTCCAGTTTGTAGGCCAGGCAGGTAGCCAATTTGTTTGATCCACTTCCGATTGTACTAGCATATTTTGAAGTGCACGCATGTTAACAGTGCCATGGTCTTGATCAGGCACCCAGTCATAATTGGGTCCCCAAAAGGCGGGGAATCTACTGCCACCGTGTTTAGTGGTAAAATTATGAACTACCATTTCTTTGGCTTCTTTTGCAAGCCCTAGGTAAGCAGCAAAAATGGGGTCCTGTTGCCAACCGCTAAATTCATTGTTGGCTCTATTGTTAAACGCTACAATGGCTTCTTCTATTTTTTCTTTGCCAACACCTCTTAGCCTGAATGGAAATACGGCATAGAGTTCTGGCTTTTCTACATTGGTTCGGGGTCCTAAATGATAACCAGGCGCTAAGGCAGTTTGTCCTTTAATTGTTTGTGTGGGAAGTGGAGGTAAACTCTCGTACAATTCTTTTGTAATTTTTATAAATGCAGGGTCTTTTATCATTGATTGATTGACGATTAAACCGCCCAGTACACGCGTTAAGCCAGCTATTTCTGGTAATGGATTTACCACACCTTCAAAATAAGATTCAAGTGATTGAGCAGGTTCAATTACAATTTGATTAGCAGTATTTCTTTTATAGTGCGCATTATAAAACCAAATAATTTCTTGTATAAATGGAAGGTGTTCTTTTGTAAATATTTGTTGGTCATTTGTAAATGCGTAATAATCGAGCATAAGGTTAGATAATTCCAAACTACCTTCCCATAAATACCGGATGTACATATTTTCAGATACGCCGTCTGCTAAATTTTTTCTATTCCAACCATAATTGTCATTGGCATACGTGCCCCAGGGTGTCATGGTTTCAGGAAAGTAGGCACCTTCATGATTAAAATATTTTTGTGTTCTATATTTTGCTAATGGAAGTGCCGATGTGTACATCTTAAACAGCGGTTTGATAAGTTCAAAGTCGCCACTGTATAGCATTGAATAATAGGGGAGTCTGGTGTTCTGAAACCAGAAATTAGCGCCCCAGTCTCTAAAATCTGCGTCATAGCCGGTCAGGTTTCTTTTACCCATGCTCTCATCTACATCTACTGTAAAAATGGATCCATTAAATTTAATGGGAAGTCCACCTCTGCCGGCGCAAGCGTTCATATAACGTTGTAATTGATAGCCCTGTGTTACAGCAAAAGTTTCTTTTTGCGTTTTTTTGCTACTATCGCCTGGCGTAACAATCAAATAATGTTTGTTCCAAAAATTGTTCCACCATTTTTTATGAGCGATAAATCTTTGGGAAGAAGTTAGCCTCGTTGTTTTATGGTGCAGTGTTATTGCTTCTTTTTTCCATTCTAATATATTCGCTGTTTGCTTTTTTAGTACCGTAATATTTATCTCAAAATCTTTTTGTGAGGGTTTACTAACTTGATCTTTGGCGCTCACTACTGCACCAAAATTTTGATATAGTAGTGGATCTTTGCCTATTTCATTAAACTTTGTTAGGTTTTGGATGTCTAAGGTAGACTGCCAAATTGATGATTTATTTTGGTGAACCCAAATAAGTGTTTTTGTATTCTCAAGTATGGTATCTCTTTCCCTTAATAGTGGAAATGGAGCGCTAATCATTCCGTAGGCACTTCTTTTTTCTCCGCCTAATAGGGTGTCTGTTTTGTTTCGCCACATTGCATTTTTTATGTTGAGTGAAATACCTGTACTAGCCTTTCCTATTATTGTAATGGCCGGGTTATTGGCGTCTGCAAAAATGGTAATGTGTATGCTTTCCTTTTTGGCATTGGTTGCTTTAATTTCAATACTTCCAGTTTGGATATCGAGTGTTTGGGTAAATGAAGCGCCATTTAAAATAGCTGGTGTAGTAGCAATGGTAATTTTTCCAATTTTTAGTAGTCGACCAATTTCTGAGTAGGCATCTGTTTTTGAAATGTACAATTGTAATAGACCACTACTGTCTACCCATACGTTGGCGCCAATATCGCCATTACCAATGGGCATAGATCCACTTGGTCCGCTACTTTGTGCGTTCCAAATTACGTTGTATGGCGCAAGTTTCACTTGCGCCATACAGGGCGCACCAGGCGCAAAAAAAATCCCTGCCCCCAAACTAAGCGCCCATAAAAAACCAAGTCTCGTTTTTCTAATTAAATTTTTTAACTGCATCTATTTTAGTTTCTGTATTTGTCTTTGTACAGTCCCATTTTTTCAAATGGGACAGGTTCAAAGCCTTTTATTTTTTTAAAAACTTCCGATGTTGGACGTAGGGTAAAATTTTCATGCGCCATGTCTATAAAACCAGGATCAGAAACCGATCTATAATTATCTCTTTCTGTAATGGTGGCAAATGGTCCACCAATCAGTTTAGTAGGGCTTGTTGGCCCACCAATTATGAGGTTGTCTGCAAATACGTTACGGTTGGCGCGCATACCTTTCCACTGATTAGTACCTGGTATGGTATCTAAATATTCAAGTAGCCCTGGGTATTTGCTTGCATAGGGTTCCTCCTTATAAGCAACGCTTATTGTAAGGCGGTTTCTGATAAGGCCGTTTTCGCCAAACATCGATTTTTCGGAGCCTGCTGCCCAGGTGTAATAGTGTGCCGAAATTTGAGCAGTCGCATCGGTGGGTTCAATAATAATATTGTTTTTCATAACAAGGTCCCAGCCGCTATTGGTAAATAAAATACCATGCTTGGTTTCCATTTTATAAAACACGTTTCCAAAAACAAATACATCAGCACTAGAGTCGTCACAATAAATACCCATATTCATTCGGTTGGGATTTCCAATGTGGTGAAAATAATTGTAACGCACTACATTGCCTCTATCGCTAGGGTCTCTACCAATATACAATGGAGAGGTATCGTCCGAATTGAGTGTTACATGATGAATGTTGTTGTATTCAAAAACGTGTTCATTGCCGTGTACAAAAATCCCTTGCCAATCTGAATTGTATATTTCGCAGTGTCTAATTTTGTTGCCGCATCCGTCTACACTAATGCCCGACCAAATAAATTTATTTCTTCTATTAAAGTCGTGGACTTTACAATTTTCAACAATATTGTTTGCTTTTGTGAGGGTTCTTTTATCGCCACCGCTTAAATAAATGCCGCCGCTACCAGTGTTGTATACGTCGCAACTGATAATGGTTTGATTAAATCCGGCGTTTCTATTCCAACTGGTGTTTTTATATAAATAATTTTGAAGACTTCCAATGATACCAGAAGTAGGAGTGCCATCAAAATCATCAATGCTCATGTCTTTTTGTTTGGCCTCGGCACCTTGCCCCATAAAAATGCCGGAGGTTCCAAGGTTTCTAACGGTGCAGCCTGCAATAGTGTTATTGCTACCGCCTTCTAAATAAATCCCCATCCCCCTACCAGCTTCGATGGTAAAGCCTTCGATTGTTAGATGCTTGGCGTTTGTAATGGATACGATGGGTGTTTCAAGTATCGACACGGTAATGTTAGCAGCAGCAATATAAGTTTTAGGGACGCTATTTTCAGGATTATTATTGTTAGGAGGCCATACATACAGCATGCCAGTTTTTTTGTCTAGCCACCACTCGCCAGGGCTATCTAGTTCTTCTAAAATATTGTAGGCGATGTATTCCTGAAAATCTCTGCCATGTGCAATACCATAAATGTGTGGGCTAGCTAGTTTAATTTCTTTTTTTGAGGTGTCTATGTTTGCAATATTAATATAGTCGTCTGCAAAGCCGTAATTAAAAGTACCCTGTATCCATATATCTTTTTGCCCTACCCATTTTGATTGCCTGTTATCGGTGTAGTTAAATAAGCCACCTCTATTGGATTTATCGCCAATGCGCGGTACAGATCCTTTGTCCAAAACTTTTCCAATTTTTACGGCGCCATTGTTTGGGTAATGTGCTAGCACTAGAGGATCTTGGTTGTAATAAAGTTCCAGTGGCGCAGGAATTACGGGCTGGCCGTGTCCATAACTTTGGTGTGTGCCAAAATTGGTGATGCCTAATTTGATAAGAGAAACCTCAACAACATTATCTGCTGCATTTTTTTCTAGCCTTGCCAGTATACTGGGGTTGGTTACTTTTTTAAATAGGCGGCCATTGATTTTTTTTCCGCCAGATAAAATCACTTTATTTTTTTTAGCAGCCTTCCAAATCACTTGTAAATTTTCATTTCCGGCATCGCCTTCGTTAAATGAAAGCGTTGATGCTAATTCATAAGTGCCGGGCATCACCGTAACAACAATGTCTCCTCTATAGCCTGGGTTGGCTTTTTTAAAATCTCTAACGAGGGCCTGGGCTTTTTGTAGGGTAGCTACCGGTTTTTGCTCAGTTCCATTATTGCTATTGTGGCCTTTTGTAGAAACATAAAACTGCTGTGCAGCAAGCTGGTTAATTATAAGTAGAAAAATGATAGTTTTAAGGAGCTGTTTCATGTGTGTATCTTACTGTTTGTGGGCGCTGTATTTTCTATTATTTATTTTATCTTGTATGAATATAGTAATTTCCAAAAAGCTAAACTGATTAAATAATCAACAACCCGCATATTGTATGAAAAAGCTTATTATTATTTTATTGTTGATTTTTTTGAGCATAGCGCACAAATCAGAAGCACAGTTGCCAATTATTCCTTACCCTAATAAAGTGGAAACTGGTAAGGGCTTTTTTAAACTTACCAAGTCAGCGGCTTCTACCGCCAAATTAATTGTAGATCCTCAAACTGCTGTTGTTGCATCAATGGAGGGGTATCATTTGTCTGTTACGCCATCTGCTATAACAATTACTGCAAAAACAAAGGCTGGGGCTTTTTATGGCATGCAAACATTATTACAATTAGAAGCGCAATCTAAAAATATTCCAGTACTTGAAATTGATGATGCCCCAGCATTTGGTTATAGAGGTCTTATGTTAGATGTGGGTAGACATTTTATGCCGGTATCTTATATCAAGCAATTAATGGATGTGATGGCCATGCAAAAAATGAACAATTTGCACCTTCATTTAACCGAAGACCAAGGATGGCGTATTGAAATAAAAAAGTATCCAAAATTAACGGGTGTAGGGTCGGTGCGTGGTGGTACATTAATAGGTAAGTATCCGGGTAAAGGCAATACCAACGCCGCCTACGGCGGCTTTTATACCCAGGCTCAATTAAAAGATTTAGTTGCCTATGCTGCGGCTAAACATATCAATATTATTCCTGAAATTGAAATGCCAGGTCATGCAAGTGCTGCTATTGCTGCCTATCCGGAGTTAAGTTGTTTTCCAAATGAACCCACGCAGCTCACCAAAAACATGTATGCGACTGCTACCGAAAGTAAAATCAAAAATCAGGGTGGTAAAATTGTACAAGAAACATGGGGCGTATTTGATGATGTGTTTGCGCCCAGTGAGTACACTTTTAATTTTATTGAAAATGTATTAGATGAAGTGATGGATATTTTTCCGTCTAGTTATATTCATATCGGTGGCGACGAGTGTCCTAAAACAGCATGGAAGCGCTCTAGTTTTTGTCAGGCACTCATGAAAGAAAAAGGCATCGCTGATGAGCATGCACTTCAGAGCTATTTTATTCAGCGCGTAGAAAAATATGTAAACAGTAAGGGTCGTAAAATAATAGGATGGGATGAAATTTTAGAGGGTGGGTTAGCACCCAATGCAACCGTTATGAGTTGGCAGGGAGAAGAAGGCGGCATTACTGCAGCCAAGCAGCACCACGATGTTATTATGACACCGCAGGGTACTTGCTATTTAAATTTTTATCAATCCTCAGATCCTCGCGACTCTATTGCTTTTGGAGGTTTCTTGCCCCTCGAAGCCGTATATAATTACAACCCAGTTCCTGCGGCACTTACCCCACAGGAGGCTACGTATATTAAAGGCGTGCAGGGTAATTTATGGACCGAATATATTGCCAACAAAGACTTAGCTTCTTTTATGTTGTATCCGCGTGCAATGGCCATTGCCGAAAACGGATGGACAAAAACCAAAACCGGGTTTGATCATTTTACCAACCGGGTAACCATGTGGCAATCTCTATTAATACAAAAAGGGCTTCATTTTTCGGACCATTTATACAATGTACAAATTAAAAGTAAGCCAATTGTTGGTGGCATCAATGTTTCTATAGGTGGCGTAGGTGCAGCACATAAAATTGTGTACAATACAAATGGAAAACTGCCTAGTGTTAATGATCAAGGGTATTCAGGTCCAATCACAATTACGGGTGATGCTAATTTGCAAGCAGGTGTTGTTGTCAATAATAAAATAACGGATGTGGCGTCTGCTTCATTTTCAATTAATAAAGCAACAGGTGCAAATCTTATTCAGTTAACCAACACGCCTAAAGCGCCTTATAATAAAAGCGGTAACAATGGTTTCATTAATGGTATTGTTGCAAACGATAGTAGGTTTAGTGATGGTGAATGGTTAGCTTGGGAAGGAAAAGATATCGACGCAACACTTTCTTTTGCTACGCCTACTACAATTTCAAAAATTAGTACTCGTTTTTATAATAGCAGGGGAAGCTGGATTCATTTGCCAACAAGTGTAGAATTGTTAGGATCAACCGATGGCAAAACATATACCCGTTTAGGTGTACTAGAAAATTTCGATTATAGCAAAGAAGGAGCGGTAGATGCATTATTTGAAATAAAACCTACTACCGTTCAATATGTAAAGTTAGTAGCTCGTCCTGTAACAACGATCCCTGCTGGGTTTGCGGGTGCAGGTAATCCTTCTTGGTTATTTATGGATGAACTCATTGTAAAATAAAAGATGATGGCAAAAGTAATAGACACCCACATGCATAGTTGGGACTTACAAAAGGTAAGGTATAGTTGGCTCGATGGTGATACATCTATACTGGCGCAAAATTATTATCCTTCAGGTATTGAAGCGCAGTTGCAGGCAGCGAATGTTAGCGCTGCCGTAATGGTGCAAGCTGCAAATAATATAGAAGACACTGCATTTATGTTTGAATGTGCGGAGCAGTACCCTTGGATAATTGGTGTTGTGGGTTGGGTAGATTTGTTAAATCCTGAAACGGCTAAAAAGCAATTAGAAGCGCATCTACAAAATAAATATTTTAAAGGCATCAGGCATCTTATACATGACGAGCCAGACCATAACTGGTTACTACAACCTGCAGTGATTAAAAGTTTAGGAATTTTGGCGGATCATGGTGTTCCTTTTGATATAGTAGGTGTAAAAATTGAACACATTAAAGCAGCTATACAAGTGGCCAAACAAATACCACTTTTAAAAATGGTTTTTGATCACCTAAACCATCCACCCATTGCTACGAGCGAGCAGTTTGGTGCTTGGGGAGAAGCTATTTCGGAGGCCGCAGCTATGCCTAATTTTTATGCAAAAATTTCGGGGCTAGGAACTTGTTGCGCTGATTTTAATGATTGGTCTGCTAACACCATTGAGCCATATATTGCTTTTGTTGTACAACATTTTGGTATCGATAAATTAATGTTAGGTGGAGACTGGCCTGTTTCTTTACTTGCAGGAGATTACGCAGGAACACATATTAAATACCAAGCCGTACTTGAAAAATTAGTAGCGCCAGAAAATCAAGAAAAAATATACAGCACAAATGCAACTAGTTTTTATAAACTAGATTAATTGTTTATAATTTCAACTTCAATTCTTCTATTTCTAAAACGGTTGTTTTCATTGTCATTTGCGGTTAATGGATCCGATTCGCCTTTGCCAATAGTGGATATGCGGCTTGGGGTAATGCCTAATTTTACAAGCGCTGCTTTAACAGCCTCCGCCCTTTTATTGGATAAAACAATATTGTAACTGTCTTCGCCCTGATTGTCTGTATGACCGCTAATGATAATGCTTATGTTACTATTTTTTGTTAGATAGGCCGCCATTTGCTCAATTTCTTGAACGTACCTTGGCATAATATCATATTTATCTAACTCAAAATTTATATTGAGCGAAATGGTTTCTCTAACACCCTTAAACGTTTTTTCACCAGTAGCTTTTTGCTCACTTACAGTTCCTGCATTAATGCTTAACTTTTCATAATCAAACATACAAGGCATCATGCTCACTTCGTAATAACGGTTTAATGAAAAAAGCTGGTTGTTAAATACTTCTTCAAATTCGGATCTATCGTAGCACTGAAAATACATGCCATTGGTTTCGTTGGCAATCGCTCTTAAATTAACAGAGTCTGCACCACCACTATAGGCTATTGTAAACACAGGGATATTATTGACAAGCGCTTTTTCTACAATTGATTTGGTATTTTTATTTTTAGAAGAATTTTCAATTCCGTCTGTAAATAAGAGTAGTATAGGCTTATACTTACTGTATTTGACCATGGTATCTAGGCTGCGGTCTAGCGCATCGTTTATGGCAGTTCCGCCCCCAAATCCATCCATCCCTCTTTTTCGGTACAACATTTTTTGGATGGTAGCGCTGTCGTATGCAGTGCCTTCATAGGAAATGTTTGAATCAAATTTCCATAAGCTTACTAAGTTACGCTTACTCATTTTTTTTAAACTTTCTGATAAGGCGTCTTGTAGCTCGCTGCAACGCTCATCGCCCATAGAGCCACTATGGTCTAATATAATGCCAATATGGTAAATACTGGTGTCGCGCACTTCTGTTAAAGTATATTTGGTAACGTAGCAGGTGTCGTTATATTTATTAATGAACCTGAATGCATTGGTAGAATCCGCTGCATTTATTTTATGATAGCTTCCTTTTAAATTGGTAGGATAGCTCATTCTGAATTTAATTTCTTTTTTGCTTTTAGAAAAAGCATAGGTGTTGATGGTCAGTTTTTCTGGAACATAGGTTTCTCCAATTCTCTTTTTTATAACTGGCTTTTGCGTTATAAAAGTAGGCTCGTACATAAAAGTGTAATTGGCTGGCACGCGATCAATGCCATCAAAAGGTTCAAACCCT
>JBIIZN010000011.1:0-22521 GCA_044346275.1 Sediminibacterium sp. | reverse complement strand
TAAAGTAGCCACCACAATGGGCTTTGCTGTCTTTTTTTGTTTTGACTTTTTTGCTTTACTCATGTTGCATATTGGCGTTAAACCCATTGATAAATGAAAGGATCAACTCGTCAAACTGATGGCCTTCGTCAAATAAAAAAGAGTGTTTGATGGGGAGCACATAAAAAGGCAGTTGCTTCAATTCTTCTTGGAATTTAGTAAGTCGTACGGCGTCTTTTTCTGTGGTGATAATCATTTTATGGGTTGCAGATATATTATTAAACTGATCCACTACATCATTTAAATCATCTATTGAGAAAATATGGTGATCTGCGTAATCTTGTTGGTAATACGTTCGAGTATGCTCGTGTAAATAATTTTTAAGCGGCTTTGGATTGGCAATGCCACACATGAGTAATACTTCATCCTGATTTGAAATAGGTCGTTTATTTGTTACATCCAAAATATGATATGGAGTCTCGTATTCTATAGATGTAAAAAATACTTTTTGATAAGACTTTGGACGTAAGGCTTTGATTATTTTTTGACGTTTCTCCTCCGTTAAATTTGGCGGACATTTAGTAACAATAATTACCTGTGCCCTTTTTGATGAACCTCTTTCGTCTCTTAAATCGCCGGTGGGTAAGAAAAAATCATGATTATAGGTATTACCAAATTCGGTGAGTAAGACATTAAATCCTGCCTTAACCGACCTATGCTGAAATGCATCATCTAAAATGATGGCTTGTAGATCTTTGATGTCGTGTAACAGTTGTGGAATGGCATCTAACCTTTCTTCTCCAACTGCAACTGGTACTGATGGAAATTTTTGATGAAAGAGCATGGGCTCATCTCCTATTTCAAGCGCTGTAGTAGATTCACCCGCTAAAACATATCCTCTGGTTTTTCTTTTATAACCCCTACTAACTGTTGCAACTTTGTAACGGTTATGAAGGAGACCTAATAAATACTCAACCATAGGTGATTTGCCAGTTCCACCCACTGCTAAGTTACCTACACAAATAAGCGGAAAATTAAACGTAGCGGAACTTAAATACTGCTTATCAAATAGCCAGTTTCGTATTTTAATAAATGCCCCATACAAAACCGCAAAAGGCAATAGTAAAACCCGAAAAGAAGTAAGAAAAATGGTATTAAAATTCATAAATGCGACTCGGCGTAATGAGGTAGTGCAAAGGTACGTCAAATTGGTCTGTATCTGCTATTTGCTCGATAGGTTCGAAATAGGAAAATCCCATACTAATAACCCCCTCGTTACAAGAAGCTAAAAACCGGTCATAATAACCCTTACCATAACCTACTCGATAACCATAAATATCAGCCACCAAAAGGGGCACTAGTACTAGGTCAATGGCAGATGGGTCTAGTGGGTTTGGAGCATCGGGCTCTAAAACCCCAAACTTACCTGGCTTATACACTGTGTTTTCATCTATTTGATGCGCCGTAAACGAATGCGCATCTGGATCCATTACCGGATATGCAATTGTTAAGCCTGGAACCATATGTCGGAGAAACCCCGAAAACAAGTGCGTGTTGGGCTCTGCTTGATTTGGCATCGGCCAATACGTTAGCAATGTTCTGATGGCCGAGAAATCAAATTTTTGAAACTGAATGAGCATTAAATCATCATACTGTAAACGCGTTTTAGGGGGTAAATCTTGGCGCTTGCTTTTATATAATTCTCTTAATGCTTGCTTGTTCATAGGATACTATGTGGCAACAAAAAATGAAAAAATAGTAGTTCCATAATTGCGCTGAAAAGAATAACCCTCAAATGTTTTGTAATCGTTTCGAGGTGTGTGCTCCAGTACAAAAAAGCCACCAGGTCTTATTAATTTTTTAGCCACAATTATTTTAGGTAGTTCATCGATCGTGCCAAGTGCATAAGGCGGACCGGCAAAAATAAAATCGTAATTACTGGTACATGTATTTAAATACGAAAACACATCAAGTTTTAAAACCTGCGCACCTTCTATTTTTAATAAAGCAATATTATTTTGTATGAATCCCTGCATGATGGGGTCTTTTTCAATAATCGTTAGTTTACTAGCACCCCTAGAGGCGAGCTCATAACTAATACATCCAGTGCCACCAAACAAATCGAGTATTTCAATGTCATCAAATGACATTCTGCTTTGCAAAATATTAAAGAGACCTTCTTTTGCGATATCCGTAGTAGGCCTTGTGTGTGGCATATTTGCGGGTGGACTAATACGGCGTCCACCATATTTACCTGAAATGATCCTCATGCTAATGGCTTCAAAAAGGCAGTAAAATAATGTGAAACTGGGGCATCAAACATAGCTGGCAACACTTTTTCTTGTCGAGGCTTTTTATATTCTACCTGCGGATAAATTTGCTCGATACAAACTGCTGCTGCAGAACTGACATCAATAAAGCCCATCATATTTACCTTAATAGTAGCTGCATCAATTTGATGTGCAGTATTAATATGTAAAAGATGGTAACAAATATCTTCGGTGCTCGTAAATGAAAAACTTTGAACAAATTGTAACGTACTTGACACAAACAAACTGGCTATAAAATGATTTTTATAAAACTGAAGTTTGAGCATGGGTTTGTCAGAAACCGCTTCGGCATATAATCCTGTAACGTTTGGGGTATATGTATGTGCTAATTGGTGCAGCGGATATCTGGTGTTTAAAACATCGAGTAAACCATTGTGTATTCGGTAACAATTTATTAGCGAAGGCGTATTTTTTATTTTTTCGTGCTTCAGGGTAACCTCAACAGCAGGCCCAAATAACAATTGTAAATAATCTGTAGCAGCCTCGGTATTAAATTTCTCGAGTGGAACAATAACGGATGATGCATTATTTATAAATACTTGGACCGCACTAACTGGCTTTTGCAATAATTCAGAATTCGCTTCAGCTTCAGAAAAAATCTTTTCCCAATTGTTTTCAATTACACTAGCACCTACCTCCCATTCAAAAAATTCGAAAGCTTGAATAGCCTGATTACCCATATTAATAAGTGAACAGGCAATATGATCATTTGCGATATCAAATTGTAATAATTCGGCTGTTGATGTTAAGGGAACTGACGCCTCCCCATAAAAAGAATATGTTTTTTGAATAGCCATTTGGTATTACTGCTTATTTATGTGCAATAATATAAAAAAAGAAGGTGATTTGAACAGCCTATTATATACTAGATTTGCAAACTATCTATGTCTAGTAGCTCAAACACGTCTAATTTACAGGTAAACAGCTCTCATAAGCAAATATTATCCATTGCTTTACCCATTAGTGCTTCCATATTGGTACCTCAAATTAACTTTATCACCAATAACATCTTTTTGGGTGGACTGGGTCAAGAAGCGTTAGGACTAGCTGGTATTACCGGAGTCTTTTACCTCATTTTTGCTGTTATTGGGCATGGCCTTAACAACGGTTTGCAATCCCTTATTTCACGAAGAGCTGGCGAAAATAATATTGAAGAAATTGGCAATCTATTTTCGCAAGGCATAAGAATTGCACTTGCTTTTTCACTATTTGGAATTTTGATAACTTGGCTAGTAGTGCCCGCCTTATTTAAATTTGCACTCCATGACCCACTACTTGTAGATAAAGCGGTTAGCTTTTTAAATATCCGAATTGTAGGTCTCCCACTACTTTTTGTTTACCAAATGCGAAATGCACTACTCGTGGGCACCAACCAAACCAAGTTCCTTATTATTGGTACCGCCACAGAAGCCGTTACCAATGTCTTTTTCGACTACGGCTTTATTTATGGCAAATTCGGTTTACCCAATCTAGGGTTTAATGGCGCCGCTTATGCCTCCATTATTTCTGAATTTGCTGGTCTCGCTGTTTTATTTGTACTCATTCATGTAAAAGGAATTAGCAAACAGTTTCAATTATTTAAATACTGGGCTTTTGATTGGATCAATATCAAACTCATTTTAAAAATTTCGAGTCCAATCGTTTTACAATATGCGATTAGCATAATTAGTTGGGAGTTCTTTTATATTTTGATAGAACATCATGGCGCTAGAGACTTAGCCGTTTCAAATACGATGCGTAATATTTTTGGATTTTTTGGTTGCTTTACCTGGGCTTTTGGCGCAACCGCAAATAGCATGGTAAGCAATTTGATGGGACAAAATCTAAATGATCAAGTACCCATTGTTATTAACCGCATTATGATGTGGAGCGCTGGTATAGCCTTATTTGTTTGTATTATTCTTAATATTTTTCCTGTACAAGTACTTTCAATTTACGGGCAAGGGCCTGCATTTATTGAAGCGGGCATACCAGTATTACGCATTGTTTCGATGGCGCTAGTACTGATGTCAGTTTCGGTGGTTTGGCTGAATTCAGTAACTGGTACGGGTAACACAACAGTAAATTTATACAGTGAGTTTGCTGCTATTATTTTATACTGCAGCTATGTGTACCTCGTATTAGAGCACCTCAAATTACCCATAGAATGGGGATGGTTAAGCGAAGTTATATATTGGGTAACCCTATTTATCCCTTCGTTTATTTACATGAAAAGTGACAGGTGGAAAAAACTAGCCAAGTACTAGTTTGTCCACTAGATCTATATAAGCTTGCATTGCATCCTCTTTGGACATGCCCGCTAATTTTTGCCAAGCATTAAATTTAAAAGTTGCAACAAAATCAAAAGCATTTTCTGGCTTGTTAGCATCTGTGGCATCTCCTATAGATCCTTGCTTATATAAAGAATATAACGAAAGAAGCGTTTCGTTATCAGGCTTTTCCGTTAATGTTTTTGTTTTAGCAAACGCTGCTTCAAATTGTTCTTGTAGTTCCATAATTGTAGATTTATTGTGCGGCGGCAAGCATTTTAGCTCCGGCTGCTTTTAGTGAAATATCTTCTGTTTTTCTGGTAGGAAGTTTTACCATTTTACTAAGCACCTCTATTACTTTTGTTGGCTGATCCAACTGATCGTATATTTTTGCAAGTTCCAAATAGGTGTTTACAAAATAAGGATCTTGCGCACGTGCTTTTTCTAAATACACCACCGCACTATCTATACTTCCTTCAGGTAAACCTCCATACATAAGTTTTACAGCTGCCTTTTTTACCATATTTAAATTAGCCATTTCCATATGCCACTTCCCTATGGTAAAATTTGCTTTAGCATGACCTGGATTAATTGCTAGCGCCTGATCTGCGTATATTTTTGAATTTCGAACACACTCAATTAATTTTTTATTGTCGGGTTGAATGTCGGCAAGTTTTGCTTGTGTCAAAGACATTACATAGGCAGCATCTGCATTTTTAGGATTCGCACTATAGGCACGCACTGCATAAGCCCCTGCCGATAATAAAAATAACTGCTTTGATTTTGTATCTTTTTCGTTGAATGCTGCAAGCATCGTAGAAAGCTCTGCTGCCCTTATAAGCGCTGTAAGATTTGCGGGTTCTTGACCTAGAACTAATTTATATTTTTCTAGCGCTTCAATTTCTTTTTGTTGACGCTCTAATTGTAACCCTTCCTTTAATAAAGTTGCAATATCCTGTGCATACGTGCCATTAGCAAATACACTACAACAAAATGCTAAAAAAAAGATTATTTTTTTCATGGCTTTATATCTTTTCGGTTCATGGTTAAACCCACGGCTACAGATCCTACCATACCAGCAATGGGTGGCACCATTTTTTGAATATGAATAGAAATTTCCTGTGCGGTATTGAATTTTTCAAAAACAGATATACAAAAATTTGCAGCAAGGGTTTCTAATAATGGTGTTGCAACTTGCATTTGGCTTTTCAATATTTGAAACACAGCACCGTAATCGATGGTGTCAGATAAATTTGTGATTGGAAAAAGTGCTGGCGTATAAACAACAGTTACATTGATTTTAAAAGTGTTGCCTACTAATTTTTCTTCTTCAAATAACCCATGATAACCATGTAGTAAAATATCAACTAGTTGTATGGTTTGGGTCATATAATTAAATTAAGCCAAGCCTTCTGCTGTTAAATAACGCTCTGCATCAAGTGCCGCCATACAACCACTTCCTGCAGCCGTAACTGCTTGACGGTAGTTTTTATCTTGCACGTCACCAGCTGCAAATACACCTGGTACATTTGTTTTGGTGGTACCCGGAATAGTAGTAATATATCCGGTTTCGTCCATATCAATAAAATCTTTAAATATTTTACTGTTAGGTTCGTGACCAATGGCAACAAAGAATCCGGAAATAGGTATTTCTTGTGTGTCACCGGTTTTATTATTTTTAATGCGAACAGCTTCTACTTTTTGTGCGCCTAAAATTTCGTCGGTATCGGTGTTCCAGTATACTTTAATATTTGGCGTATTTAAAACTCGGTCTTGCATCACTTTACTTGCACGCATTTGCTCTCTTCTCACAAACATGTGAACCGTGGTACATAGTTTAGATAAATATACCGCTTCTTCTGCTGCTGTATCACCAGCACCTACAATCGCGACTTCTTTTCCTTTAAAGAAAAATCCATCACAAACGGCGCAAGCACTTACACCAAAACCATTTAAGCGTTGCTCACTTTCGAGGCCTAACCATTTTGCTGAAGCACCCGTAGAAATAATGACTGAATCTGCGGCAATCCACTTTTCTTCATCTATTTCTACTAAAAAAGGACGTTTGCTGAAATCAACTTTAGTAGCCATACCATATCTAATGTCGGCACCCATTCTTTTGGCTTGTGCCTCAAAATGCACCATCATTTCAGGTCCTTGAATCCCATCCGGATAACCCGGATAATTTTCAACTTCGGTAGTAATGGTTAATTGACCACCTGGCTGAATGCCTTGGTATAATAATGGTTTCATGTTAGCTCGTGCCGCATAAATAGCAGCTGTATAACCAGCAGGGCCAGAACCTATAATTAATACGTGAACTTTTTCTGAAATTTCTTGAGACATACAATTCTATTTTACAAAAAAGCCCCAACAATAATTACTTGTAGGGGCTTTTCTTTTATTATTTTTAATTAGCCCAAATATGCTTTTAAGGCGTTGCTGTAACGTGCTTTTTGCAAACGTTTAATAGCGCGCTCTTTAATTTGTCTAATACGTTCTTTGGTTAAATCATATTTCATGCCAATTTGCTCAATGGTTACACCATTTTCGCCATCAAGTCCAAAATATGCATTCACTATTTCTGCTTCACGCGGGCTTAACGATTTTAAAACGCGTCTGATTTCTTCGCGTAGAGAATCTTTCATAACGTCTTCATCGGTATCGTCAGAACCTTCCAATAAATCACCCATCGCAACATCTTCTGCTTCATGCACTGGAGCATCAAGTGAAGTGTGTCGTGTATTTGATTGGAAAATATTATTGATTTCTGTTTCAGACATTTCTAAAATTTCTGCTAATTCCTCGGTAGAAGGTTCACGCTCATGCTCTTGCTCAAATGCCATGTAAGCTTTGTTGGCCTTGTTGTAGGTACCAATTTTGTTTTGAGGTAAACGCACCAAACGACCTTGCTCAGCTAATGCTTGCAAAATAGATTGACGAATCCACCACACCGCATAAGAGATAAATTTAAAACCTTTGGTTTCATCAAAACGTTGCGCAGCTTTTATAAGACCTAGGTTTCCTTCGTTGATTAAATCAGATAAAGACAAACCTTGGTGTTGGTATTGTTTAGCCACCGAAACCACGAAACGTAAATTGGCTTGCACCAATTTATCAAGTGCACGTTGATCTCCCATTTTGATGCGTTGCGCCAAGGTCGTTTCCTCTTCTGGCGTAATCATTGAAATTTTAGAAATTTCCTGAAGGTATTTTTCAACTGCTTGGGAGTCACGGTTGGTAATCTGTGTAGCGATTTTGAGCTGCCTCATGCTGTCTTACAATTAGTTCTTTAAATAAGCTTATAAAGTGTGCAAAGATACAAAATTGCCCTACAAAAACCGCATAAAATGTCGATTTTATTACGGTTTGGAATCTTATCTTCGCAGCCATGATAGACTTTAGGTCCGATACTGTAACAAAACCTAGCCCCAAAATGTTGGCAGCCATGTCCAGCGCGCCAGTCGGTGACGATGTTTTTGGCGAAGATCCTACTGTAAATGCCCTCGAAAAGATGGCCTCTAACCTATTTGGAATGGAAGCTGCCCTTTTTTGTCCTAGTGGCACCATGACCAATCAACTGGCCATTAAATGTCATACAAACGCCGGTGACGAGGTTATTTGTGACGAGCTGTCTCATATTTACCAGTACGAAGGCGGTGGAATTGCGTTTAACTCCGGGGCTTCAGTAAGGTTATTGAGGGGTGACAGAGGCCGAATTACGGCAAACGAAGTGGCAACAGCTATCAATCCAGACGACATTCATAAGCCACCTTCTACCCTTGTCTCACTAGAAAATACTGTAAACAGAGCCGGAGGTAGCATTTATCAAATAACTGATATTAAGTCAATTAGAGAAGTTTGCTTAACTAAAAATTTAAGATTACACCTTGATGGTGCAAGACTCTTTAACGCACTTGTTGCCACAGGAGACACAGCCCTTAGTTATGGTGAGACATTTGACAGTATCAGCATTTGCTTAAGTAAAGGCCTAGGCGCTCCCATTGGAAGTTTACTTTTAGGAAATGGAAGCTTTATCAAAAAAGCCAAGCGTTTTAGAAAGGTATTTGGGGGTGGTATGCGCCAAGCCGGGTTTATAGCCGCTGCCGGAATTTATGCCCTAGAACATAATATTGAGCGTTTAGCTCAGGATCATGCCCATGCCAAGCAGTTAGCTGCTGCCCTATCTGAACTCGATTTTGTAGGAGAAATACTTCCGGTAGAAACCAACATTATCATTTTTGAGGTAAAAGGCCGTTATACGGCTACCGAAATTATCAAGGCTTTACAACCATTTAACATATTTGCCTTTACAATATCGGAACACCAAATTAGATTTGTGCTCCATTTAGATATTACCCCAGCTATGGTAGAAGAAACAATAGCTGTATTATATAAATTATAGAATTGAAGCGAGATGTTACCCAGAATTAACCCAACAAGCACACAGGCTTGGTTTGTACTACAAAAGCATTATGAAGAAGAAATGAACCGCAGACATATGCGTGATTTATTTGCCTCAGATCCAGATAGATTTAAAAAGTTTTCAATTACCCTAGGTGACATTCTTTTTGATTATTCTAAAAATATCATCAACGAAAAAACCCTAAAGCTGCTTTTGCAACTCGCCGAAGATTGTAACGTTAAGCAGGCCATTGCCGAGCAGTTTGCTGGTGTCCCTATCAACGAAACAGAAAATAGAGCCGTTTTACATACCGCTCTTAGAAGCTTTGAGGCTTGCCCAATTTTGGTGGATGGCACAGACATCAAGCCAGGCATTCAAAAAGTGCGAGCACAAATGGAAGCATTTTGCGCGGCTATTCATAACGGAACGCACAAGGGTTATACCGGTAAAAAAATAAAATACATAGTAAATATTGGTATTGGCGGAAGTGATTTAGGTCCAGTAATGGTTACTGAAGCATTAAAACCATACTGGGTAGAAGGTATTCAAACCTATTTTGTGTCCAACGTTGACGGTACCCATATTGCAGAAACATTAAAAAAAGTAACGCCCGACGAAACCTTGTTTTTAATCGCTTCTAAAACATTTACCACCCAAGAAACCATGACCAATGCCAATACGGCACGAGATTGGTTTTTAGAACATGCTACCGATCAAAAACATATTGCCCTTCATTTTGCGGCACTTAGTACCAATGAAAAAGCGGTGACTGCATTTGGTATCGACACAAAAAATATGTTTGAATTTTGGGATTGGGTAGGTGGCCGTTACTCTTTATGGAGCGCGATTGGATTATCCATTGCACTTACTATTGGCTACAATAATTTTGAAGCACTACTAAAAGGCGCAGAAGTTACTGATAAGCACGTAGCATCTACTCCATTTGATAAAAATATTTCGGTACTGATGGCGCTGATTGGCATTTGGTACACCAATTTTTTTGGTGCTCAAAGTGAAGCCATTTTACCTTACGATCAGTACATGCACCGCTTTGCTGCTTATTTCCAACAAGGAAATATGGAAAGCAACGGTAAAAGTATTGATAGAAGCGGCAATCCTGTCAACTACGCAACGGGCCCAGTCATTTGGGGCGAACCAGGAACCAACGGACAACATGCTTTTTACCAACTCATTCACCAAGGAACTTTATTAATCCCTTCCGATTTTATTGCACCTGCTAATTCACACAATGCAATAGGTGACCACCACGTAAAACTGTTGAGTAATTTCTTTGCACAAACAGAAGCCTTATTAAATGGTAAATCTGAGAATGAAGTGATGGTAGAGTTTATGAAAACATCGATGGATGAAAAAGATGTAAAACGTTTAACGCCATACAAAGTATTTGAAGGCAATAAACCCACCAATTCCTTTTTATTGAAAGAAATTAATCCGTTTAATTTAGGAAGTTTAATCGCACTTTACGAACACAAAATTTTTGTACAAGGTGTTATTTGGAACGTCTTTAGTTTTGATCAGTGGGGCGTAGAACTTGGTAAACAACTTGCTAATAAAGTATTACCTGAATTAGAAAACAACGATACCATTAGTTCGCACGACGCTTCTACCAACGGACTTATTAATGCGTACAAGGCTTTTAGAAATGGACATTAATATATTACCCATAGCACTGGAACACAACAAAGCGCTTGCTATAATTATTAGAGCAGCACTTGAAGAGTTTGGTGCCAACAAGCCTGGTACCGTTTACTTTGACGATAGTACCGATCATTTGTATGAACTTTTTACAAGTGAGCCGCAAAGCTTTTATTTTGTTGCATTAGAGGGTGATACTCTTTTGGGTGGTGCTGGTATATTTCCTACCGAAGGACTTGGTGAAACAACTTGTGAACTTGTGAAAATGTACTTAACACCAACTGCACGCGGAACAGGACTTGGCAAAAAATTAATTGACACTTGTTTAGCAAAAGCAAAAGCCATGGGTTACACACAGGTATACCTAGAAACCATGCCCGAATTAAAAAAGGCAGTTAGTGTGTACGAAAAATTTGGCTTTACGTACTTAACAGGCCCTATGGGCAACTCAGGTCACAATGGTTGTGACATTTGGATGATTAAAACTTTGTAAAAAAATAACTGCAAATAGTTACCACTTATCTACCTCTTCGGTACTTAAGTTGTCGCCAGCACTCACATCCGGCTTAGGAGCTGGAGCAGCAGGTGTTTCTTCAACAGCTGGGGCAGCAGGTGCAACTGGTGTTTCAGATGGAACTGAAGGTTGAGGAGCAGCGTGTGTATATCCTCCTTCCTGTCCTTGTCCTTCACCCTCTTCATACTCATGGTTAAAAGCATCAAAGTCAAAATCAGGCATTAAATCTGTTTTCACATAATCAACTGCCTCGCTCAACGCTTTTACAAATTTGTTGAAGTCTTCTTTGTATAAAAATATTTTGTGACGGTCGTAGCCAGAATCATCGGCACGCTTTCTACTTTCTGTAATTGTTAAATAATAATCACTACCTCTTGTTTCTCTTACATCAAAGAAATAAGTTCTTCTTTTTCCAGCTTTAATTCTCTTGCTGTAAACACTTTCCATTTTCCTATCGTTGTTCTCGTACGCCACAGTTGTAAGTTTTAATTTTTTAGATAAATGATGCTTAACAAATATAAGATTGTTTGGGAACAAGCAAAATTTTAGAAAAAACTATGAATAAGATGTGAAAAACACCCATTTAAATGGCTTAATCATCGATTTCGGTACGCTGCAAACGGTATAATTCGGCGTAATAGCCCTGGGCGGCCAAAAGGGATTCGTGGGTACCCAATTCCAGGATACGCCCCTCTTCTAGCACCAAAATTTTATCAAATTGAAGTACCGAAAAGATGCGGTGGGTAATAACAATAGCTGTTTTTTGGTTTAAAAAGCCTGCTAAATTGTTTAAAATTTTGTGCTCTGTTTTAGCATCCACAGCGCTCAAACAATCGTCTAAAATAAGTAGTTCCGGGGTTTTTAATAGTGCCCGAGCAATTGAAATTCGCTGTTTTTGGCCTCCACTTAAGGTAACCCCTCTCTCCCCAATGAGGGTATTATATCCTTTTTCAAAACCTTCAATTTCGTGGTCTACCGCGGCTAATGCTGCCGCATTTTTTACAACGTCGATACTTACCGGTTCTTTACTACCAAACGAAATATTGTCAGATACTGTATCACTAAATAAAAACACATCCTGTTGCACATAACTTATATGGTTGCGAAGTGCTTGAACATTAAACTGCGGCAGCGGAATTCCACCCATGCTAATTTGCCCCGATGTAGGGTCATAAAAACGGAGTAGTAACTGTGCAAGTGTCGTTTTACCTGAACCTGTTTTACCAAGCACCAATACTTTTTCTCCTGCGTTAATCGTTAGCGAAAAATTAGAAATCGCTTTAATACCGGTATGACTGTAAACAAAATTTACATTGTCAAAAACAATGGCTTGACCCGCCTGAGGTTCCAGCGCATTACTTGGTGAAGACACCACTTCTTTAATATCTAAAAACTCGTTGAGTCTTTTTTGAGAAGCCGCTGCGCGCTGAATCATACTCGCCGTCCAACCAATAGCACTTACTGGAAAAGTAAGCATGTTTATATAAATGACAAACTCTACAATCACACCTACCCGGCTTGGATCTTGTAAGGCTTGCAACCCTCCTAAAAAAATAGTAACCACCGTACTAAGTCCAATGAGTAACGCCATCGAAGGAAAATAAATAGATTCTACCTTAGCTAAATCGATGGCATTTTTTTTATAGTCTTCGCTATTTTTTTCAAAAAAAGAAAGCATCGCTTTTTCTTGCACAAAAGATTTAATAACCCTGATTCCTGCATAGGTTTCTTGTGCGTTGGTTGTTAAATTGGAAAGCAGTGCTTGTATGCGTTCACTCTTTTTATTGATGATACTATTTACAAAATAAATGGTGATGGCAAGTATAGGAAGTGGCGCCAACACATACAGGGTAAGGGTTACATCTTTTTTAAGCATATAATAAAGTGCAAGCCCAATCAGTGTTACTAGGTTTATCAAATACATGATGGCTGGTCCCGTATACATACGCACACGGCTAACATCTTCTGTAATTCGGCTCATTAAATCGCCAGTGTTGTGCGTTTTATAAAAGCCTGCATCAAGCGCTTGGTATTTGGCATAGACTTCGTTTTTTTGATCGTACTCGATATGCCTACTCATTACAATAATGGTTTGGCGCATAAAAAATAACATCACGCCTCTAAATATTGCCAATAGCAAAATAGTAACACTACAAATGGCTACGAGTTTAGCAAAACTCATTTGCTTTGTATCCAACCAATCAATTAAAATATTAACGAGGTAGCTATGCGTTTGAATATGTTTAATTTTGATAGCACCAGGTAAATTCTGTTGTACCTGACTCACCACATAACCGGTAATTTGTGGAGCAATTACAGCAAAAAAATTAGAGAGTACCACAAATAAAGTGCCTAGTAAAAGACGCTCTTTATACTTCCACAAATATTTATTGACTGCTGCTAATTCTCTCACGAAAACGGGGTTAATATATTTGCAAATGTATGATGGAGAACTTGATTCAATCAATTACTTTTGCAACATGCTTTCCAAACAAGAAAAAGACTTTATAGATTATTGGGCCAAAAATAGAGAAGCCGAAAAAACAAGCAAGCGTCCATTTTTAATTGGACTCTCGGCAGGACTTGTATTTGGCCTTATGGTGCTCGTTGTTTTATATTCTGGCTGGTATACCAGGGCTAATATGCAGGCCAATAGTAAATTAAATGGGTTCGTATTTTTTGCAGGCATTTTAATCGTTTCGTTTTTTATGGCCTACCTCTACCGAAGTTTTAGTTGGGAAAATAGAGAACAGCAATTTAAAGAGCTGATGGCCAAACAAAAGCACCAAAATCCCCAATCATAATCCCTCCCAAGAATTTTAAGGTCCGTGGCCTTAATCTCATTAAATTTGCAATTATTCTATAAACTGTACTTATGAAAAGAAATGTTTGGATGGCTTTTATATTAGCCCCGTTTTTGTTTGCTGGCTGCGGAAAAACAGATACTGAATGTGTACCTGCTACTGTTGCTTCCGAAAAAGCTGCAATGGTTGCCTATTGCACCGCCAATAACATCACTTATACTGAGCATGCTAGTGGTATCTTATATGAAGTAATGTCTCCAGGGCTGGGTGCACAGCCTACCCTAACAAGTACGGTTTCAACTGTTTACACCGGTAAATTGTTAAATAACACGCAGTTTGACGCCAGTGCCAATCCTGTAAGCTTTTTATTGAGTGGTGTTATTAAGGGATGGCAAATTGCTATTCCACTCATTAAAAAAGGTGGCCGTATTAAAATGGTAATCCCTTCATCATTAGCCTATGGTTGTAACGGTTCTGGGTCAATTGCACCCAACAGCCCACTTTATTTTGAGGTAACCCTCACAGATGTTAGATAAATAATTGATTTTTAATACTTTAGATGAAAAAAGTGGTGTTTAGGCCTATATTATAGGCATTCCCCTATCTTTGCCGCTCTAAAAAAATATGTAAACCCTTACCCATATGCAACTGAAAGGTTTAGTTCGATTTTTTGCGATAGCGCTGATTTTGATTTGTTTGTACCAGCTATCATTTACTTGGTTTGTTCGTAGTCACGAAAAAGCAATGGATGAAAAGGCACAGGCTTGGATGAAAAGATTTCCAACGCCAGAACAGAAATATCCAGGTGATAAAGAAAAGCAAGCAATTTATGCTGATAGTTTAGCAGAAGTTAAAAAGGAAAGAGTACTTCGTTTATTAGACAGTACCAAAGATACCAAATTAGCTTTTGGCCTAGTAACCTACCGTAGTGCTAAAGAAAGTGAGTTGATGCTTGGTCTTGACTTACAAGGTGGTATGAGTGTTACCATGCAAGTAGGCTTAGATGGTTTAATTAAATCATTGGCAAACTATACCAAAGACGCTAACTTTAATAAAGCATTAGATAGCGCTGTTGCTCGAAAAGCCAACAGTAGTGCTAACCTAATTACTTTATTTGAAGAAGAATATAAAAAAATTAACCCTACTGGTAAACTAGCTCCTTTCTTTGCTGCTCGCAGTGAAAAAAAAGTGACGTTAGACGCATCTGATAATGCCGTTAAAGAATATTTAAATGCCCAAGCAACAATTGCATTTAATAATACCTACCGCATTTTACGTACAAGAATTGACCGCTTCGGTGTTGCATCTCCAAGTATCAATCCTGATCCAGCAAAAGGTATTATCAATATTGAATTAGCAGGTGTAAGCGATAAAGATCGCGTACGTTCTTACCTACAATCTACTGCCAACCTTCAGTTTTTTGAAGTATATACTTTTGAAAGCACCGATTTACAAAATGGTGTTCTAGCTGCAGACAAAGCAGTACAAGACATGCTAGAAGGCGTACCAGCTGTTAACGATAGTGCTGCTGTAAAAGATACTTCTGCTAAAAAAGCAACGGCTAAATTAAAAGATAGCGCTAATGCTTACCCAATATGGCGTTATCTAAACCCTCAACCAAGCAAAAATGACGCTGGTAAACCAGTATACTCAGCAGTTATAGGTTACATTCAATCTAAAGATACCGGTACTTTAAATAGCTATTTACGACTTGATTTTGTAAAAAACAAATTCCCAGTCAATCTACAATTCATGTATGGTAAAGCAGAAATAAGTTCCGATCCTAAAGCGAAAGATCTACTTGCTATTTATGCCATTAAAACATTAGACAATGGTCAGGCCGAATTAGAAGGCAATCATATTTCTAGTGCTTCACAAGATTATGATGAGCGTGGTAAAATTGCCATCAAAATGAATATGGACAAAGAAGGTACCAAATTGTGGGCAAAAATGACCACTAAAAATGCTGGTAAACCAATCGCCATTGTTCTTGATAATTTTGTGTACTCAGCACCAAATGTAAATGAGCCAATCACTACTGGTAACTCTCAAATTAGTGGTAGCTATTCATTAAAAGAAGCCCAAGATTTATCTGAAATATTAGAGAGTGGTAAATTAGACGCGCCTGCTAAAATTGTTCAAGAACAACAAGTAGGTCCTACCCTTGGTAAAGAATCAATTATGGGTGGTGGACTTTCATTCTTAATTTCGTTCTTGGTAATTTTTGCACTCATGCTACTTTATTTTAACACAGCAGGATGGGTTGCAAACGTTGCACTTATTTTAAACTTATTATTTACAGTGGGTATATTAAGTGCACTAGGATTTACATTAACTGCACCAGGTATTGCCGGTTTGGTACTAACCATTGGTATGGCCGTAGATACCAACGTACTAATATTTGAGCGTATCAAAGAAGAATTGACAAAAGGTAAGAGCTATCAACTTGCTGTAACAGATGGTTATAGAAGATCTTTAGCACCTGTACTCGATGGACACATCACTACCCTATTAACTGCTATCATATTAGCATACTTTGGACTAGGTCCAGTTCTTGGTTTTGCAACCACTCAAATTATTGGTATTTTATTATCATTATTCTGTGGTATCCTAGTTTCAAGATTAATTACAGACTGGTACACCAATAAAAATAGGCACCTCCAATACTTTACGGGTATTTCAAGATCTATCTTCCAAAAAGCAAAATTCAAGTTTATCGAATACCGCAAATTTGCGTACGGGTTATCTGCAGTGATTTTTGTACTAGGTGTTGCGAGTTTCTTTAATGGTTTTGACGAAGGTGTTGAATTTGCAGGTGGCCGAAGCTATACCGTGAAGTTTGACAAACCAGTAAATGTTGAAGAAGTTAGAAACGAACTAAAAGCAGTATTTGGTGAAGCACCAATTATTAAAATGGTAAATTCTAACAACCAAATAAACATTACCACTTCATACAAAATCAAAGAAACAGGTAATAACGTAGATTCATTGGTTGAAAAAATGTTGTTTAAAGGTCTTGCAAAACAATTACCTGCTAATTTAACATTCAATGAGTTTGAAACCAAGTACAAGAAAAGTTCTCAAACGGTACTTCCTACCATTTCTGACGACTTAAAAGCAGGTGCTACCAAAGCAACCGTGATTGCAATGATCGTAATTTGCTTATTCATCTTTATTCGTTTTAGAGATTGGAGATATTCATTAGGTACTGTATTTGCTTTATTACACGACGTTTTTGTAACACTTATCATATTTAGTTTTGCGCGTACCATTGTACCGTTCCCACTAGAAATTGATCAGCACTTTATTGCTGCTGTATTAACCGTTATTGGTTTTAGTATGAACGATACTATCATTGTTTACGACCGTATTAGAGAAGATAGCAGGTTACATCCAAACTTAGACAATGCTTCGGTAATTAACAAAGCCATCAACGAAACATTGAGCCGTACCATCATGACTTCATTAACCGTATTCTTAACCATTCTAATATTATTTATATTTGGTGGTGAAGTAACAAAAGGTTTCGCCTTTGCGATGTTAGTGGGTGTTATCACTGGTACTTACTCTTCAATCTTTGTTGCAGCTCCAATCTTAGTAGATTTTTCGAAAAACAAAAAGCTAAGCAAAGCAGCTAAAAAATAAGAACCTTATATAGGATTCCATAAAAAAAGCCTCGCACTTTCATTAGTTGCGAGGCTTTTTTGTGGGCAAAATTTTGAGTATTGCGCTGAACATTATGTAGCGCTAAACGAAGTTGATTTAAACGGCAAATGAAGTACCGCATCCACAAGTTTTACTTGCGTTAGGATTACTAAATGTAAACCCACGGCTATTTAATCCACCCTGCCAATCCACTTCCATTCCAAACAGGTAGAGTTGGTGACTATTGTTCATGATACACGCAATGCCTTCAATTTCAAAATGCGTATCTTCTGGTAAAGGCAGGTCAAAACCAAGCACATAAGTCATGCCGCTGCAGCCACCCCCTTTAACGCCAATTCTAAGACGCTGGTTGGTATCAAACCCATCTTCTGCCATAAGACGCTTGATTTCCACGATGGCACCCGCTGTTAGGGTTACTGGAGCCGTTTGTGTTATTGTTGAGCTAGACATAGTATCTAATTTTGTGCAAAGCTACTAAGAGCAGCTCAGATTGCCTTATTTTTGGTAAAATTTACAAGATGCCTGACACATCAACCGTATTAACTGTTGTCATCGCCGTTATCATTGGCTTATTTATAGCGGTTCTCATTTACCTGCAACAAAAAATTGGCGTGGCCACTAAATCTATCGATAAGGATACCAAAATTTTAAAACTGCAAGCCTACGAAAGATTAATACTTCTTGCCAACCGTATTTCGGTTCCTCATTTAATTACCCGGCTTCAAAACGATGGCAAAAGTAATTCAACCCTTTCTGCCACCGATCAACAACTACTCTTAGTGTCAACCATTAAAGAAGAGTTTGAACACAATGTAACCCAACAGCTGTATGTGTCAAAAATAGCTTGGGATGCGGTTAGTAATTTCAAAGAAAAAAATATTTTACTCATACACCAAGCAGCAGCAACACTCCCCGTTGGATCAAATGCTGGTGAACTCAATAGACTACTCATTAGTTTTTTGGGAAGCGACCCTGCTGGAGATATGCACCAACTAGTAACTGAGGTTTTAAGTGTAGAAGTAAAACAAATATTGTAATGAGTACGCCAAACAATAAAAAAACAGATAGCGGTATTGCCATTAAAACGGTATACAACGCTTCAGATATTACGGATAATAAACAAGCGCTAGAAAATTTACAACCTGGCAAATTCCCTTACACGAGAGGCGTTCAGCCAGATATGTACCTAGGTAAACTTTGGACAATGCGCCAATATGCCGGGTTTTCAATCGCCGAAGAAAGCAATAAGCGATACCATTATTTATTGTCGCAAGGTGTGATGGGCCTCAGCGTTGCATTTGATTTACCTACCCAAATTGGATATGATAGCGACCATGAATTAGCAGATGGCGAAGTAGGTAAAGTAGGCGTTGCCATTGATAGTATCGAAGACATGGAAATTCTTTTTAAAGGTATTGACCTAGAAAAAGTGAGCACTTCCATGACCATCAATGCTACTGGTTTTATACTACTTGCATTTTATGTGGCGCTCGCTAAAAAACAAGGCGCCGATTTAAATAAACTTACAGGCACCATACAAAATGATATTTTAAAAGAATACGCAGCAAGGGGCACTTATATTTATCCGCCTAAACCTTCTATGCGTATTATTACGGATATTTTTGAATGGTGTAGTAGTAACGTTCCTAAATGGAATACCATTTCTATATCGGGGTATCATATTAGAGAAGCGGGTAGCACAGCGGTGCAAGAAATTGCATTTACACTAAGCAATGGGAAAGCCTATGTAAAGGCAGCCATCGAAAAAGGAATGGACATTAATGTTTTTGGTAAACGACTCTCCTTCTTTTTTAATGCACACAATAATTTATTTGAAGAAGTAGCCAAATTTAGAGCAGCCCGTACCATGTGGGCATCTATCATGAAAGAACTTGGTGCTACAGATCCTAAAGCTCTCATGCTTCGCTTTCATACGCAAACTGGCGGCGCTACACTTACGGCGCAACAACCACTTAATAATATCAGCCGTGTAACCATTCAAACACTTGCCGCTGTTTTAGGTGGTACTCAAAGTTTGCATACCAATGGATACGACGAAGCCCTTAATTTACCTACCGAAGAAGCAGCACGTATTGCCTTAAGAACCCAACAAATTGTTGCTTTTGAAAGTGGTGCACCTGATACTGTTGACCCACTAGCTGGTAGTTATTTTATTGAAAGCCTTACCGCAGAGGTAGAAAAAAAGGCTTGGGAACTCATTGCCAAAATAGATGCGATGGGTGGCAGTGTTGCAGCCATCGAATCTGGTTTTATGCAAGATGAAATTGCAAAGAGCGCCTATGCGTATCAAAAAGAAATTGAATCTGGTGAAAAAATAATTGTAGGCGTTAATAAATTTACCATCGATGAAGCCCCTACTAACATTGCATTTAAAATCGATGACAGTATTAGACAGGTTCAAATTAACAAAATTAATACCCTCAAACAAAATAGAGACAACACCAAAGTTGCCGCTTGTTTAGATGCAATTACAAACGCAGCAAAAGGTACTGATAACATCATGCCACTAGTGGTTGAAGCAGTAGAAAACAAAGCCACCCTTGGAGAAATTTCAAATGCCTTACGAGCTGTATTTGGCGAATTTTAAAAATTAAAAACAACCCTCATGAAAAATATTTTACTAAGCACTTTATTTGTAGGAAGCTCTTTACTAGTTTGTGCCCAAAAAAAACAAGTATTACAGACGGCTACCCCTCCTGCTAATTATTTACAACTTGTAAAAGATATAACGCCGCAGTTAACCACTTGGCGTAGACATTTTCATGAAAATCCAGAACTTAGTAACCGTGAATTTAATACTGGTAAATACATTGCGAATTACATGCGCTCTATTGGTTATGAGGTAAAAGAAAACGTTGCAAATACGGGTGTGGTAGCTATTTTAAAAGGTGGTAAACCAGGTCCTGTGGTGGCACTAAGAGCCGATATTGACGCATTACCTGTAACAGAAAGAAACAGCTTACCCTTTGCATCTAAAGTTGTTACCGAATACAATGGTCAAAAAGTTGGGGTGATGCACGCATGTGGTCATGACGCACATACTTCTATTTTAATGGGCACGGCAACCGTACTTAAAAAAATGCAAGCCGACGTTCCGGGCACTGTGGTGTTTTTATTTCAACCCGCCGAAGAAGGCTCTCCAGAAGGTGAAGAAGGTGGTGCGCAACTTATGATTAAAGAGGGCGTATTAGACAATCCTAAAGTAGATGTAGTTTTTGGTATGCATATAAAATCTGAAGTGCCGGTTGGTGAAATTCAGTACAAGCCTCAGGGCTTTATGGCTTCTTCCGATTGGATTAAAATTGTAGTGAACGGTAAAGGTGCACATGGTTCAAAACCATGGACTGGCGTAGATCCTATTGCAGCATCGGCACAAATTATTCAGGGTCTTCAAAATATTGTGAGTAGACAAATGGAGCTTACCAAAGCACCTGTTGTTATTACCATTGGGGCTATTCATGGTGGTGTTAGAAACAATATTATTCCAGAGTCTTGTGAAATGATAGGTACCTTAAGAACGCTAGACCCTGCTATGCAAAAAGAATTACACGAACGTATTAAAAACACCGTTAAACATATTGCAGCGAGCGCTGGCGCAACAGCAGATGTTACCATTAGCACTAAAACACTGGTTACCTATAACGATCCAGCACTTGTAAAACTAACCGTTCCTTTTTTAGAAACAGCAGCTGGTAAAGGCAATGTGAAAGAAAGAGATTGGGATACCGGTGCCGAAGACTTTTCATTTTTTGGAGAAAAAACACCTGCTTTTTTCTTTTACTTAGGTGCCATGCCAAAAGGTATGAAACCCTCAGAGGCCTCATTACACCATACTCCAGAATTTTTTATTGATGAGTCTGGATTTGACCTTGGCGTAAAAGCTTTTTGTCAATTAGTGTTTGACTACGCGGGCACCAAAAAGTAAACTACCAATACGTACCATATTACTTCCTGCAGCAATTGCTATTGGATAATCGGCACTCATGCCCATACTTAATATGGATGCTGGCTGCTTGTCAAAATGATGCGTTGTAAACAGCTCATGTAAGTATTTAAATTCGTTGGCTACCTGTTCCTGGTTATCAGAAAAGGATGCCATACCCATGAGGCCTTTAATGTTTACATTGGGCAACTGTTTGGCAGCTTCTAGTGCAGCCGATAATTCAGGTACGTCCATACCAAATTTGGTTTCTTCTTTGGCGATATGAACCTGCAACAAGCAATCGATGACCCGGTTGTTTTTGAGTGCCTGCTTGTTTATTTCTTGTAGTAATTTTAAACTATCCACCCCATGAATCAGGTGCACAAATGGAGCTATGTATTTGACTTTATTACTTTGTAAATGACCAATAAAATGCCAATTAATAGTTGATGGTAAAACGGCCTGCTTGTCTACTAATTCCTGCACATAATTTTCACCAAAATCTCTTTGCCCCTCTTTGTATAAATCTTCAATATCGGAAGCTGGTTTAAGCTTACTAACTGCTACAAGCGTTACCGATTGCTTTACAAATTCTTGTTGTATGGAGTGATACGCTTCTACATTAACTGACATAAAGCCTATTATTTATGCAAAGGTACACACAAGTACCAATTTTCCCATAATAATGCTAGGTTGTAAGCAGGGCAACGGTATTCGAACTTTGCAAAGGCTAGTTTACTGAGCGGGCGCTTAACAGGACTTGGAAGCATTGACGCCATATTAGCTATAAAAAACGGATACTTACTTTGTTCAATGGCTGCTTGGTCAAGTGTTTGCGGAGGAGCATTTCCATCAACACTATGTTTTCCGCCAAAATGAACGCGAGCAGTATTTAGTAAAATGGCTTCGAGTGGATCCTTGCTAATGGCAAGTAACGAATCTGTTTGTTTTAGTAAGGTAGGTTTTAATGCTATT
>JBIIZN010000088.1:0-7187 GCA_044346275.1 Sediminibacterium sp. | reverse complement strand
AAAACAACCTCTAAAGAAGTAGACTTACCTTTATTTACTTGATAGTCTAACAGCCCCATATTTGCTTCCCTTTAAGATTTATCTCCAATATATCATCTGCGCATCCTCCATGAATTTCTGAATTATTTATATCGTTTTTATTCTTTAATATATACGTGTTTCCACTTTTATGTTTCAATACATATCCTTCGCCAATCAAATTTTTACCGATATAAATTTTCACATAACTACCCAATGTTAGACTAGATCGACCAATTACAGTTACTGTACATTTTCTGGAACATTTTCCAAACTCAGCCTCACAATACGAAAATGTATAAGCGTTATTTTGTATTGGAGCAGCAATAGAAATTTGAAAAAACAAATTCATGCTCAAGATTAAAAAGAGTATTTTTTTCATAGAATTTATATGTACTCGAATATAATTATTTATCCTAATACAATCATACTTGAAAAGTTATTTTTCCAGGCTAGCTCCCTATTTTAAATCTTTGAAACTGAGGCTTGTAAACGCCTTATAATACAACCAGTGTCCAAAGTTATTGGGATGATTTATGTTGTTTGCCAATAACGAAGGTTGATCCTTGCGTGCAAATACTTTTTCGAAAACGCCATACACATCTATATAGGCACAATTAGCGGCAGCTGCTGCTTCTTTAGCAGCCTGAGTGTATGATTCCATTTTGTGGCTTGCATAATGCCAATTTTCATTGGGTCTAAAACAGGAATAAATAATTACTTCTGCATTTTTACTTTGCTTACTCTTTTGTGCTAAAGCGATAAGGTTATTTTTATATTCACTTGGTGTTATACCTCCCACATTTGCCTCATTCATACCCCAGCCAAGCAGTATCAAATCTGGATTTTTTTGACCAACAGTAGCATCCCATTTTAAAATAGCTTCAGTTGTTGTATAACCTGGTAATGAAGCGTCTTCCCAACTAATTTTAGTTGCTTTATAGGTTTGTTTTAGATAATCAATCCATCGACTTTGAAATCTATATTGTTGAGCACTTGCCTCTCCTCCTCCAGCAATGCTATTCCCGTAGCTCACAATATTTATAGAACTTCCAGTCAATAACTTATTTTTAAAACCAGCTAAAAAATTGCTTTGATCAGTTGTTTCAACCAATTGATCCCTTTTTTTAGTAGTATAATCTACCCAAATAAAATATGGATTGTTACTGTAGTTTGAAAAGTTATTTTGATCAAAATTTATTTTCCCAAATAATGGATGCTTTGCAAAATTGGGAATGCGGGAATTTAATGTTCTTGCAATAGTACCATTTTTATAATCGATGGTATAATCGGTTCCTTCTTGGTAAATAGTTGAACCCGAATCGGAAAGTAAATAGGTACTACGTACACTTACTGTACCCTTTACAATGGATGTATATAAAAAATTAGAAGAAGTTGTATCAGCAAGTAAAAAAGACTCGCCTTCTATCTTATTTTTTCCTTTAAATGAAACAAGAGGTTGCACTGCTTTGCAAGACCATAACAAGCAGGATAAAATAAATAATACAAATAAAAACTGCTTCCTAGACTTATGCATTCAAAACGATTGAAGCACAAATCTAGTTTTATTTATATAAGTTTAATAAATTATATAAATTTAGTTTTATTTGATTGTCAACCAGGTTGTTGGCGCGAACTATAAATTTCCTTTCTTTAGTTCACTCACAGCAAAATCGGTGGCTCTTGCCGTAAGGGCCATATACGTTAAGGAAGGATTCTGACATGCAGATGATGCCATACAAGAACCATCTGTAATAAATACATTTTTTGCATCGTGCATTTGGTTCCACTTATTAAGTACAGAGGTTTTAGGATCCTTACCCATACGCGCCGTTCCCATTTCATGAATACAAAATCCGGGCGCTGGCATGGTATCGTAGGTAGAAACATTTTTTAAACCCGCTGCTTCTAACATTTCTGCTGCGCTATTTTTCATGTCCACGCGCATCTTCATTTCATTTTCTTTGAACTCGCAATCAATATCAAGTAGCGGCAAACCCCACTTGTCTTTTTTGTCTTTACTAAGTGTTACTTTGTTTTCGTAGTATGGTAAGTGCTCACCCCAAGAGCCAATACCCATCGACCAGTTACCTGCTTCTGTAATGCTTTCTTTAAAAGACGCTCCAACACCCTCGCCCTCTTGTCTTCCCCTGCCGGCGCCACCTTGATAACCAAACCCGCGTAGATAACCCGCCGAAGATCCACCATCTAAATTTCTAAATCTAGGAATATAAATACCGTTTGGACGACGGCCATACGTGTACTGATCCAAAAATCCTTCATAGGTTCCAGAAGCACCCACACCATAATGATGGTCCATTAAATTGTGGCCTACTTGTAAACTACTGTTGCCAAAACCTTCCGGGAAAACCTCCGAAACAGAATTGAGTAAAATATGAGAAGTGCCTAAAGTAGATGCATTTAAAAACACAATTTTTGCATAATACTCTTCCGTTAAATTAGTGTTTGAGTCTAAAATACGAACCCCTTTTGCGCGACCGGTTTCTTTATCGTATAAAATTTCTGTGGTGATAGCATCTGGGCGTAGCGTTAAATTTCCTGTTGCGAAAGCTGCAGGAAGTGTAGCTGCATTGGAACTAAAATATCCACTAAATGGACAGCCTTGATGACACTTGTTCCTAAATTGACAAGGACCACGCGTTCCAATTTTTGCCGTATGATTGGCAGAGCGTCCAATAATCATGGGACGACCCATTTTTGTTTTTAATTCACCAGCAACTAGTTTTTCTACACAGTTCATTTCCATAGCAGGCATGAACTCACCATCAGGAAGCATAGAAAGGCCATCTCTATTGCCACTGATACCGGCAAATTTTTCTACATAACTATACCATGGTGCTAAATCGTTGTAACGAATAGGCCAATCGGTGCCATGACCATCTTTTGCATTGGATTCAAAATCGAGTGGACTCCAGCGGTAGCTTTGACGGCCCCACATCAGTGAACGACCACCAACATGATTGCCCCTAATCCAATCAAAAGGTTTTACTGGATTGTAGGGATGATCGTTATCGTTTACAAAAAACTTTTTTGAAACCTCATCGTAAGCGTAACACTTACTTTGTATGGGTGAATTTTTTTTATCTTCTTGGGTTGTACCGTTGCGGTGTTCTAACTCCCACGGATTTTTTTCGGTTCCCTCGTAATCTTTAATATGCTCCACATTACGGCCACGTTCTAATAAAATTGTTTTGAGTCCTTTTTCTGTTAACTCTTTAGCAGCCCATCCTCCAGAAATACCAGAGCCTACTACAATTGCATCAAAAATATTTTGCTTTGCCATAGATACCTTTTGTATCAACAAAATACGAAAAATAGTAATCCATTAAACACCCTGCACCGGTGCATACTTTTTTAATTGCTTGTCCATAACGCCAAACCAACAAAAAGGAACGAGTGCTAGTAATATCATACCCGGATAACCCGTAGGCATTTGAGGAGCTTGATCCATGCTTCTAAGTATCTGGTACTTTCTGGATGCTAAATAATGGTGGTCACTGTGTCTACTTAATTCAAATAGCAATAAACGGCCAAAAATATGATCGCTATTCCAACTATGCTGAGGAAGCACACGCTCATACTTTCCTGTATCTATTGTTTTTCTGAGGAGTCCATAATGCTCAATATAATTAACGGCTTCGAGTAAAAGACCACCAATTAAAGCAGCTATTAAAAAGCCTACCATTGCCTTCATGCCAAAAAAATAAAACACCCCTATCACAAATAAAATTTGAATCACCTGAAATAAAAACATTTCATTATTAAGTTTTGGAAATACTTTATTTTTTTTAGTAGCATCTGCTATTGCAATATGCCAAGCGCTCAAATAGGTCCCTGGTAAGGTTTGCAGCCAAAAACGGTACAAGCTTTGGTTTAATTTTGCGGTACTAGGATCATGGGGTGTAGCAACATGCTTGTGATGCCCTTTGTTGTGTTCAATAAAAAAATGCATGTATAAACTAGTAAGCAAAAGTGATTTTGCAAAAAGCTGTTCTATAAAATTTACACGGTGGCCAAGTTCATGCGCCACATTAATACCAAAAATGCCACACAACAATCCCATGGCAATAACACGGCCAATAGTATCAGATAATGAAAGATCTGCAACTATCATGCTTTTTAAAAAAAGCCATAAAGCAACAAACTGAAAAACAACAACAGCATATAAAATATAATCATAGACAGGGTTAACTTTTTGTATATCCTCTTCGATGGCAGATAAATTATTGCTTGCTGGTTTTGCCATTATTTCAAGTACAGGAATGCATATAAATGTATACACGAGCGGCAACCAGGTATACACTCCGGTTTTAGTAAAAGCCAAAACAGCGAGCCCATAAAGCGTAAAGGGAAGGATGTATTTAAAAGCACGCGTCATAAGGGATCAAATTAGTACAGTAATTTATAAATATTTTAGCAGATTTAAGCATTGGCTTACTTTTGCCCCATGGGACAAAAAAAGCTAATTAGGTTTGAAGCCATTAAAGGGTATGAAAACGTATTTGAATACCCAGTTAACGCTAAGGGCACATGGAATGAGTTTTTTAAAAACAACAATCCCATTACACTAGAACTCGCTTGTGGTAAAGGAGAATATGCAGTTGGGCTAGGCAACATGCACCCAAATCGTAATTTTATTGGCATTGATATTAAAGGTAACCGTATTTGGAGAGGTGCCACAAATGCGCTAGAGCAAGGTCTCAAAAACGTGGCTTTTATCAGGTCCTTAATAGATAAAGTACCTGACTACTTTAACCCTGCCGAAATAGATGAGATTTGGATCACTTTTCCGGACCCTCAGCTTCGTGGATCTAAAGCTAAAAAGCGCCTTACCCACCCTAAATTTTTGCGCTTATACCAACAAATACTAAAACCAGGAGGTACCATCCATTTAAAAACCGATAGCCCAGATTTATATGAATTTACCAAGCTTGTTATCAACTTATTTGAACTTCCATTGTTAGAGGATATGGACAATGTATACGCAGGCGCAAACATTAAACCTGAATTGCACATTAAAACGCATTACGAAGGTTTAGACATTGCAGGCAGCAACCGTATTCATTATTTGTCTTTTACCATTAACAAAGAATTGCCGCTGGCTTTAGATGCGCAATTAAAAAGTATATTAAGTGAACAAGAACCTGATTAAAGACCTAGACTATTATACAGATCCTTCTGGTAACTTTGTATTTACAGAGGCATATCACCTAGCAAAAGGATACTGTTGCGGTCATGGTTGCAGGCACTGCCCATACCAGTATGAAGCAGTTCCAGAGCCCCGCAAGCAACTATTGCTCAATAAAGAAATTCATGAATTCCGCGAGCCGCAATAAATCAAACACTCCTAGTTTTTTTGAACTGGTATATCAAGTGGTAAGGCTTATTCCAAAAGGGCGAGTAACCACCTATGGTGCCATTGCAGCTTATTTAGGAAGTAAACAAAGTTCGCGTGCTGTGGGCTATGCACTTAATGGTGCACATTTTATAAAGCCTAAAGTTCCCGCTCAAAGAGTCGTGAATAGAAACGGTATGCTAAGTGGTAAAGCGCATTTTGAAACACCAACCCGCATGCAGGAGTTACTTGAAAAAGAAGGCGTTATCGTCAAGGACGAAACCATTCAAAATTTTAGCAAACACTTTTGGGAACCAGCCAAAGAGCTAAGTTTATAGCCACCGCTTTACGCGTAATAAGGCGCAATAAACCAGTATACCACCGGACCTGTAACTGCTACATAAAACCATAGTGGCCAAGTAATTTTAGCTAGTTTTTTATGTGTAGCAAACTCGGCAGTGAGTGCACGATACGCTGTAAATAAAATAAAAGGAAGTATTACAGCTGCTAAAAATATATGGGTACTTAAAATAAGTAAATAAAGCGTTCTAAAAGATCCTACCGCTGCAGCTTCTGCCTCACTTAAAATTCCATCATGATTGATGTCACCAAACTTAGCTTCGCCGGCGAGTAAATGATGGGCAATATAAGACACTAAAAAAAGCACTGACAGCACAAGCGCAGCCATCATCATTTTTTTATGCATTTGATAATTACCATTTTTAACAGCAACAAGCGCAGCAACTAATAATACCGCAATAATTGAATTGATTACCGCATTTGCTTTTGCAAAAATATGAACATCAAAACCTAAATCTACATCCAACTTAAATTTGCTAAGCAACACGACAACGGTAAAAACCACCACAGAAAAAATTCCGATAAGCCATTTAGCAAGTTTGTCGTTTTTTGAAATAGATGCCTGTAACATAGTATAGTTTTTAAATAATATTTTATCCATTAATTTTTCTACGCTGACGCATGTAAACTACAAAAAATAAGATGGCAGATATAATAATCAGCCAAAGCCAAGTTAGGTCAAGTATTTTTCTAAAAATAGCCCCTTTATTTTTCTTGTCTTTTTCGAGCATTAATAAACCAATATCTCTAGCTAGTTTTGCCATCGAATTTGAATCAAGTCCATTGTAATACCCTCTCACATAACGGTCTTTGTCGAGTAGTACAAATCTTGAAGTATGCACAAAGTCAGGGCTGATAGGTTCTTCACTAAATTTGTCTACCCTTAATTCTTCAAAAGCAAATTTGTAAATACTATCCTTATTACCCGTTAAAAACCACCAGTTATCATGATTGGCACCAAATATATCGGCGTAATTTTTAAGTACCGGTACAGAGTCCCGTTCAGGATCTACAGTAAATGAAACGAATTGAACAACAGCAGTATCAATTTTTTTGCGCACATTACCTCCAAGCTTAAAAGAATACTGCAGTTTTTGCATATTATGGGTAAGCTTTGGACAAATACTTCTACAGCTGGTAAAAATATAATCTACCACCATGATTTTCGAGCTCTTATCATATAAACTAACCGTATCACCTAATTGGTTCACAAGCGAAATATTGGCCGTTTTATGCCAAATACTATCTGTTATTTCTTTCCCTTTTTCGATACGAGTAACCACTGTATCTAATAGGTATTTGCGTGGCATATCTACCGCGTTTTCACTTGCAGACTTGAGCCACAAATAACAGGCCAGCGGAAGACCGAGGGCAACGAGTAAACCTAAAATTGATTTTCTATTCATGTAAAAAGGTTCGTATAAAAAAACCACCAAACAAAGGTCGGTGGTTT
>JBIIZN010000010.1:0-22685 GCA_044346275.1 Sediminibacterium sp. | reverse complement strand
CCATTCTCTATGAAACAAGAAATTAAAAAAGGCGGCTACATCAAAGGCGATCAAATGATGCTTAGAATTCAAGAAGAGCGCGTTAGCATGAGCATTTACGATTTTGCATTAAAGGGTAAACACAATCAATACAATACCATGGCAGCAGGCATTGCAGCAACAACCCTTGGCATACGCAAGGAAAAAATTAGAGAAGCGGTGAGTAATTTTCATAGCCTCGAACATCGTATGGAGTTTGTAGCGATGGTGCGTGGTGTTGAGTTTATCAACGATAGTAAAGCAACCAATGTAAATAGCACTTGGTATGCGCTTGAAAGTTTAGCTAACCCTACCGTACTTATTGTAGGTGGTGTAGATAAGGGAAATGATTACGCTTTAATCGAAGAGTTGGTAACTGAAAAAGTAAAAGCGATCGTGTGTATGGGCACCGACAATAAAAAAATTATAGATGCATTTAAGGGTAAGGTAGCGGTGATTGAAGAAACCAATAGCGCTTCTGCTGCGGTGCTTACTGCTTTTAAATTGGCTGTAAAAGGGGATACCGTTTTATTGAGTCCAGCTTGTGCAAGTTTTGATTTATTCAAAAATTACGAAGATCGTGGAACACAATTTAAAGACGCTGTAAAAGCATTGTAATCATTTACGATAACGACCGCAAACAATAACATGCTCAATCAAAATTCAGATACTTTATTTTCTCAAATCCCTACAGTAGAAGGGGTAAAAACACAACTTGTTACAAAAACGAGGGGTGATAAATATATCTGGGGTATTGTAGTGTTGCTATCACTTATTTCTATTTTGGTAGTATATAGTGCTACGGGTTCACTTGCTTATAAAATGTACAAAGGTAATACCAGTGTGTATTTGTTTAAGCAAATTTCGTTTACAATGGTTGGGCTAACACTTATTTATTTTTTACATCGTATCAATTATTCGGTGTTTTCAAAAGTGGCTACTATCTTATATTTTATTTCATTGCCCTTACTGTTATATACCTTATTATTTGGAGCACAAATAAATGATGGTAGTAGATGGATTAAACTTCCCATTATTCAACTCACCATTCAAACCTCCGATTTTGCAAAGCTGGCGCTCTTTATGTTTATTTCTCGAACGCTTAGTAAAAAACAGGATGTCATTAAAGATTTTAAAAAAGGGTTCTTGCCTGTTATTTGGCCAGTTCTTGCTACTTGTGCACTAATATTACCAGCGAATTTATCAAACGCTTTATTAACAGGTGCTACTTCATTACTACTGATGTTTATTGGCCGCATTAGTATGAAGCATATTTTACTCGTTATAGGTGTGGCTTTGATTCCTGTTATTATGTTAGTATCAGCGGCTGTCATTACTTATAGTGGTAAACCTAAAGTAGATTATACGATTCCAGTTAGTAAATTGGAAAAAGAAAAAATTAAAGACAAAAGTATTTTTGTTCGTGTTCAAACCTGGGTTAGCCGTATTCAAGATTTTATCTACGCCACCGATTCGCAAACGCCGTATCAGGTACAACAGGCAAAAATTGCTATTGCCAATGGAGGTGTGCTTGTTGGACTGGGGCCCGGTAATAGTAGGCAACGTAACTTTTTGCCACAGGCCTACAACGACTTTATTTATTCAATTATAATAGAGGAGTATGGTTTATTAGGTGGAGCGTTTATGATTTTTATCTATCTCGTTTTTTTATTTAGATGTATTCGAATATTTCGAAGGTGTCCATTTGCCTTTGGCGCATTTTTAGCAGTAGGATTAAGTTTTACACTTGTGATTCAAGCGATAGCTAATATGGCTGTGAACGTAAACTTACTTCCTGTAACAGGTGTAACCTTACCACTTGTGAGTATGGGTGGGAGTTCTTATTTATTTACTTGCTGTGCTATTGGAATTGTATTAAGTGTGGCCCGAAACGTAGAGCAAACAGAAGGAAAAATTGTAGATCCATTTGCAACAGCAGTTCCGGTAGCTGCTTCACCTTCAAATGCAACTGCGTAAATGAAAATGAAAGCAATTATAGCAGGCGGTGGTACGGGCGGACATATTTTTCCAGCCATTGCTATTGCAGCCGCACTTGAAAAACAAGTGCCCGGAATAGAGCTTTTATTTGTTGGTGCATCTGGTAAAATGGAAATGGAAAAAGTACCTGCCGCAGGCTATAAAATCATTGGACTTACTATAGCTGGATTTAATAGGAGCAATATTTTTAAAAATATTACACTGCCGTTTAAATTAATCAAAAGCTTTTTTCAGGTTCGTGGTATACTCGCTTCATTTAAACCGAATTTTGTTGTGGGTGTTGGTGGTTATTCTACTTTTCCGGTGCTTAAAATGGCGCAGGCTAAGGGTATCCATACATTTATTCATGAAGCCAATTCTTTTGCTGGTAAGTCTAATCAAATGCTTGCTAAAAATGCAACAGCAATATTTACCGGTACGGGTGGTATGGAAACTTTTTTTCCAGTAAACAAATTATTTGTTACAGGTAATCCAGTACGAGAAAATATTATTAGTGCTTTGCATACTAGAGAGGCTGCACATCATTTTTTTGGACTTCATCCAAATAAAAAAACAATCCTTATTGTAGGGGGTAGTTTAGGTGCTAATTCTATCAATGAAGTGATCTATCAAAATTTAGATGGTTTTGACAGTTTAGATCTGCAACTTGTTTGGCAAACGGGTAAAACAAGTACTTCTAAATATGCAAATGCGGCTACCCATTACAGCAATGTTTGGGTGGGTGCATTTATAGCTGAAATGGACATGGCTTATGCCGCAGCAGATGTAGTGATATCAAGGGCTGGCGCGATGTCGGTAGCTGAAATATGTGTGACTGGCAAGCCTGCTGTTTTTGTGCCTTATCCATTTGCCGCCGAAGATCATCAAACAGCAAATGCCAATTATTTGGTTACAAATAATGCGGCTTTATTGGTACCCGATGCACAGGCCCCTGCTACACTATTTAATACAGTTACTAAACTGGCACTTGATACAGCGCAGCAACAAACATTTATTAAAAACTTGCAACCACTTGCGATTACAAATGCAGCAGAAGTGGTAGCGACTAAAATACTAGCATCCCTACGTGCATAAATTAGATACCATAAAAAACATTTACTTCATTGGTATTGGAGGCATTGGTATGAGTGCACTTGCGCGTTATTTTGTAGCCAAAGGATGTGTTGTTAGTGGCTATGATAAAACAAAAACGATTTTAACGGAAGCTTTAACGGAGCTGGGTATTAACATTCATTACGAAGACGACATACGTCAAATAGATACAAAAGCGGATGTTGTGGTATACACGCCTGCTATTCCTGAGTCACATCAGGAGCTTACTTACTACAAAGCCAACGGTTATGAAGTCGTTAAGCGCTCTGATATTTTGGGATGGATAACAGAAGGCAGCTTTAATATTTGTGTAGCAGGTACGCATGGTAAAACAACTGTGAGTACTATGGTAGCACATTTGTTAAGGGACACGGAATATGGCTGTACTGCTTTTTTAGGTGGGATTGCAGCAAATTATAATACCAACTTTTGGAGTAGTGATAATAATGTAGTTGTTGTTGAGGCAGATGAATATGATAGAAGTTTTTTAAAGTTACATCCGTCCATAGCCGTGATTACCTCCATGGACGCAGATCATTTAGATATTTATAAAACACCAGCAGCTTTTGAAGACGCTTTTGTAAGTTTTTCTGAAAAAGTAAAAGCGGGTGGTTTATTACTTGCTAAAAAAGGACTCGCTCGTGAAGCTTCATTTGATACATCAAAACTAGTAACATACAGTTTAAACGGTAATAGTGCTAGTATTTATGCAAAAGATATTACCGTTGTTAATGGTGCATATTGTTTTACAGCAGTAGGACCTAACTGGCAAATTGAGGAGCTGATTTTAAATATGGGCGGGCTGCATAATATTGAAAATGCACTCGTTGCTATTGCTATAGCCGTTCATCTGGGTATTGATCCTGAAAAAATAAAAATAGCACTTACAAATTTTGCTGGCGTTAAAAGAAGGTTCGAATACCTTGTAAGAACAAACGAACAGATTTTAATTGATGATTATGCGCACCATCCCGCAGAGCTTGCTGCACTTATAAGTGGCGTTCGTAGTTTGTATTCGAATCAAAAATTAACCCTTGTATTTCAGCCACATTTATATAGTAGAACACAGGATTTATGTGATGGATTTGCAGCAAGTTTGAGTGCTGCAGATGAAGTGGTGTTGCTTCCTATATATCCTGCACGTGAGCTACCAATAGCAGGTGTTACATCTGAAATGATCGCTCACAAAATGACCCATAAAAATGTGGTATTGCTTGAAAAAGAAGCATTAGGTGACTGGGTAAAAAAACAGCAGCCCAAACTTTTAATAATGGCTGGTGCTGGAGATATTGACGTACTTATCAGAAATATCAAAAACGATTTATAAAAACAAGACCATGCGCAACCTACCTTGGAAAAAGATTTTAATGCGAGCACTCTGGATTATGCTGGGGGTTGCAACCATGGTACTTTTTGTAATGGCCTGGCAGGTAAAGGATAAAAAAGTAATTAAAGACATTCAGATTCAAATTGCTGGAGAAGAAACCCAGCTATTTATTAATGAAAGAGACATCAATGAAATGCTTAAAGCGGGAGGACATATTATTGGGGCTAAAATGTCTTCACTTAATTTAAGTGCCATAGAAAAAAAGGTAGCCGGTAATCCTTGGGTAAAAAAAGCTCAAATTTATTATACCAACAAGCAAGTGCTGCATGTGTTAATTGAAGAGCGCATTCCGATGGCCCGCATATTTACCCCAGGTGGCGCATCATTTTACCTCGATTCTACTGGTCTTCGATTGCCGCTTAGCGAAAAAGTAGTGGCCAGGGTGCCCATGTTTACAGGCTTCCCATCAGATAGACCCATTTTATCTAAACCTGATAGCCAGTTATTAAAACAAGTGGTTGCCCTTGGTAAGTTTTTGCATAACGATTCTTTGTGGAGTGCTCAAATTGCTCAAATTGATATTACACCGCAAGCAAATTTTGAACTTATTCCCGTAATCGGTGACCATATAATTTCACTAGGTAAAGCCACAGACTTAGAGGCTAAGTTTTTACGCTTACAAACTTTTTACAAGCAGGCTTGGATGCAAAAAGGGGTGCGTTATTATGAGCGCATTGATATACGTTACAAAGACCAAGTAGTAGCTATTAAGCAAGGAACTGCAAAGGCGCAAATTGACTCTGCTCAATCGGCCCTTTTGATTCAGGGACTTATGGCCCAGCCTGCAATAGATGCAGCTGCAGCAGTAGATACGGTGGACACAAAAGTTGCCACAAAATCCGCTGCTAAAGTGGCGACGAAACCTGCCACAAAAGTTGTTGACACTGTGAAACAAAAAGTAAAAGTGAAACCGGTTATTAACACTAACAATAAAAAGATAACAGCTCCGTTAAACAATAAGGCTAAAAAGAATTCTAAAACACCGTAAAAAACGAACAACTAAAACACACCGTTATGCATCACAATGAAGCACCGATCATTGTAGGTCTAGACATTGGAACTACTAAGATTGCCGCCATCGCCGGCCGTAAAAATGAGTTTGGGAAATTAGAAATCCTAGGTTTTGGACGCGCCAATTCAAGTGGCGTTCAGCACGGACAGGTTTTAAATATTGATCAAACCATTAAAGCCATTCAGCAGGCTTTAGTAAATTGCTACGAAAGTAACCCCGAGTTAGAAGTAAGTGAAGTGTATGTGGGTATTGCAGGGCATCATATTAAGAGCTTGCAAACACGTGGGGATATTGTTAGACAGGATCCTGACACAGAAATTATGCGTTCGGAGATTGAGTTCTTGATCAATAACCAACGTAAAACATTTATTCCAGCTGGCGATCAAATTATTGATGTGATTCCGCAGGATTTTCATGTAGATAATAACCAAAATATCAAAGATCCAGTAGGGTACAACGGTGTTAAAGTAGGTGCCAATTTTCATATCATTACTGGAGATAGAAATGCAATCCGAAACATTAACAGAGCCGTAGAAAGAAGTGGTTTAAGTACCAAAGATTTGGTGTTACAACCACTAGCCTCTGCAAGTGCTGTTATGAGCGATATTGATATGGAAGCTGGTGTAGTGATCCTAGATATTGGTGGTGGTACTTCCGATTTAGCTGTTTTTAGTGAAGGAATTTTAAAGCATACTGCGGTTATTCCATTTGGGGGTGAAAATATCACACAGGATATCCGCATGGGACTTGGTGTATTAAAAAGTCAAGCAGAAGCTTTAAAAGTTCAATTTGGAAGTGCGCTTGCTGATGAGGCACAAACCAATGCCTACATCACTATACCTGGATTAAAGGGAATGCCCGCTAAAGAAATTAGTGTTAAAAATTTAGCACAAATTATTCAAGCGCGTATGAGTGAAATTCTAGATTTTGTTACCTACCATATTAAACAAGTAGGACTTGATACACGCTTATTGAATGGTGGTGTAATCTTAACAGGCGGTGGGTCTCAATTAAAGCACCTTATTCAATTAACAGAATACACAACGGGATTAAATGCAAGAATTGGTTTACCAAATGAGCATTTAGCACCCAATCATATAGATGAACTCAAGAAGCCAATGTATGCAACTTGTTTAGGTCTTATCTTAAAAGGTTACGCCGATTATGATATGAAGCACAAAGAGTTTGCCGAAACATTTAAGCGTGTTGAAGTTCCTCGTACTTTAAAAGTGGTAACACCAGAGCTAGAAGTGGAGCCTGTAATTGAAGAAATTGCGCAGGTTCCTGTATTGCCTGGAGACAATGGTAAGGATCGTGTTAAATTTTGGGAGAAATTTAAAAACAACCTTATTGATTTATTTAAAGACGAAGATGAACTTTTAAATAAATAAAACAACTTTTTACGATATCCATTTCATTCTAACTTTCTAAACTCGTTTATATGATTCACTTCGATCTTCCTAAACAAAAATCTTCTATCATTAAAGTACTTGGTGTTGGTGGAGGCGGAAGCAACGCAGTTAACTTCATGTTTGATCAAAATATTGAAGGTGTTGATTTCATTATTTGTAACACAGATGCCAAAGCTATTGAGCAGAGTCGCATTCCTAATAAAATTCAGTTAGGCCCACACCTTACGCAGGGTTTAGGTGCTGGTGCAAATCCAGAGGTTGGTAAATTAGCCACCGAAGAATCGCTTGAAGAAATCAAGCGCATTTTAGAAGTGAATACTAAAATGGCTTTTATTACTGTAGGTATGGGAGGCGGTACTGGTACAGGTGGTGCCCCTATCATTGCACAAATTTGTAAAGATTTAGGCATTTTAACAGTAGGTATTGTTACAACACCCTTTGGTTTTGAAGGTCCACGTCGTTTGCAACAAGCGCAAGAAGGTATTGCACAATTAAAGCCCCATGTAGATACACTTCTAGTAATTAGCAACGATAAATTACGTATGCAATACGGTAATTTAAAAATGAAAGAAGCATTTGGTAAAGCAGATAATGTATTAGCTACTGCTGCTAAATGTATCACCGATATTATTAATAGTAGAGGTCATATTATTGTTGACTTTGCAGACGTTTGCACTGTAATGAAAAATGGGGGTGTTGCCATTTTAGGTAAAGCAGAAGTGGAAGGTGAAAACAGAGCGCAACTAGCTATCGAAGAAGCCATAGCATCTCCACTTTTAAATGATAGCGATATCAAAGGTGCCAAATGGATTTTAATAAATATCAATAGTGCCGAAGGTGATTACGAGTGCACCATGGATGAGTTAGAAATTATCAATAACCACTTACGTATGCAAGCCGGTGAAGACACCGATGTAATTGTAGGTATGGGTTATGACAATACCTTGGATAAAAAAATTGGCATCACACTTGTTGCAACAGGGTTTGAACATAAAGATCCATTTGCAAAAAGTCCAGTGAGCACTAAAGCAGTTCCTCAGGAAGAAAAAATTGTAATGACGCTTCAAACCGAGCAACCAGCTCAGGCTCCTGTGATAACTTTTGTTGAACCAGTGGTTGAACTAGCACCTGTTATTGAAGCTGTTGCGCCTACAGTTGTTGAAGCTGCTGCGCCTGTTGCGAATTCAGTTGCGGAAGTTGATGAACTTCCTACTATGCAAGCACTTGTTCAACAATCTTTGCCGCTTGAGCAAAACGATCCTTTGGCAGCACGTCCAACTTTTACAGCACCAGTTGTAGAAGAAGAAGTGTATATCGCGCCAGTGGTTGATTATGTTGCTTCACAAGAAATTGTTGAGCCTGTTGTTGAAGAGCGTTATGTGCTTCAATTTGAACTCAGTCCAGAAATTACTGAAGAAGTAGTGTTACCAGAAGTAGAACCAGAAATTGTTGTTCCTCCTGTTACTGCATCAGAAGCTTTACTTCAGTTTACAGTAAACGATACACCAACCGCAACAATATCAAGTGCCCCTGCATTTACTGGTACTATTTTAAATAAGCCTACCAATATTTATGCAGAAGAAACGCTAGCGCCTGCACAGGTAGTAAGTGTGCAAGAATTAGCGCCACAAGAAACTGCGCCGCAAGAAGTAGTTGTTCCTGTTGCACCAATTGCAGTAGGTATTGCATCATCTGTTGCTTATATCGCTCCAAACCCAATGACAGCACAGCCTGCACCAGAAGCACCTTTACAACAATCCTACAGAACTTCATTTGGAGAGTCGTTAAATGAATTAGAAGAAGATGCGGAGTTAGGTCTTTGCGATATGGAATTAATTGAAAAACCTGAAATGCCTTCTTATAGTCAGGCCACCAATATGGCAGCACCTGCTTCTTTTATTGATGACTCGATGTTTGATGATGCAGAAGAACAAAAGCGCCGTGCTGCAGAGCGCATCCAAAAATTACGTAATCTTTCATTTAATATGAGTGGCGGTGGTGCAGATTCTGGTAGTGAATTTGACAATGTACCTGCGTATGTTAGAAGAAATATGGAACTTTTTGGAAGTACCCTTACTACTGTCGAAGATTTTTACAGTAAGTACACAGTAGGAAAAGACGATAAAGATCAAACACATCTATCAACGCTGAATACCTTTTTACACGGTAAGAAGCCCGATTAATAGCATTTAACTTTGTTTTAGCCTGGTGATTTTAGTTGTAGATCCCAACCTTTTGGTTGGGATCTTTGTTTATACACTATTAAGCTTAATTTACACATATGGCTTGCGTATTAATAACAGGAGGTACAGGACTAGTAGGAACGGCAGTTAAAAACTTACTCTTACAAAAAGGGTATGAAGTCGTTTTACTTTCAAGGTCTACTATTTCTAAAGAGGGCTATGCCCACTGGGATATCAATGCCGGTACTATTGATTCAACTGCCATTGCAACTGCCGATTATATTATTCATTTAGCAGGTGCTGGTGTTGCAGATAAGCGCTGGAGTAGAGCGCGTAAGCAAGAAATTTTAGATAGCCGTACAAAAAGTAGTGCACTACTTGTAAAAGCGATGCAAGAAACACCCAATAAAGTAAAAGCGGTTATTAGTGCATCGGCCATTGGTTGGTACGGGCCAGATAAAAATAACGGAGATCATCATTTAGCTGCGCAAGGTTTTGTAGAAACAGATCCTTCCTATCCCGATTTTTTAGGAACTACATGTGCCGCATGGGAAGCATCTATTGCGCCTGTTACCGCAAATACAAACGGTTTACAAAAAAGATTGGTTTGCCTTCGCACAGGTATCGTTTTAAGTAAATACGGTGGTGCCTTAAAAGAATTTTTAAAACCGTTAGCCGTAAGAATGGCTGCTGTTTTAGGTAACGGTAAGCAAATGATTAGCTGGATAGACAATAGAGATTTAGCAAAAATGTTTGTGTATGCCATCGAAAATGAAAGCATGAGTGGCAGCTACAATGCAGTGGCACCAGTACCTGTAAGCAATAAAACGCTAACAAAAACCCTTGCTAGTGTACTTTACGGTAAGTTTTATATCACTACCTATGTGCCTAGTTTTATATTAAAAATAATCCTTGGTGAAATGAGTATTGAAGTGCTAAAAAGCACTACCGTATCGGTACAAAAAATACAAGACACTGGTTTTGTATTTGACTATCCTGAAATTACAAAGAGTTTATCGACCCTCGATTTATAAGATTTAGTTTCGATTTATAAATTAAACGAAGAGCTTATAAATTTTTTTTGCGGTGTAGGAAAAAGCACAAAGCCCAAATGGCTGTTGTGAGCAGTAGTGATAATGCTATTTGCGTAGGTACTTCCGATAAAGACTTTTCGTATGCTGCTTTTAAATCTTTGCCAAACCTGCCTATAAACGCAGGCGCAATAATCATTCGGTCCGAAATTTCAAAAGGTAAATACCTTCCTAAATCGCCACCCATATTTGCTGCTTTTACTTTTAAATAGCCTGTAGCAATATTTTCGACAATGAGGTAATAAAATAAAAAAATACCGAGCGCTATAAATGCTTTTTTAATGAGATAACCCAGTAAAAAAGCAATGGAAAGTTGTGCAAATGTTTGCAAGAAAAAAAGTCCAATATAATATGACTGCTCCCACATTTTACTCGCATCGAATTTATCTGCATAGATGCTAAACCCAATGGCAACAAGGGCGTATAGCAGGGTAGTGATAGCACTAACAATGAAAACGTCCATTAATTTGCTAGTCATAAATTGACGCCTAGTCCAGCCATCAATCACATTTTGACGGTGTGTTTTGTACTGGTACTCATTGGTTACCAGCATAATAACAAGTATGGAAGGTAGGATTACAAAAAACGATGAAATGTATGCAACCGTATGCCATGTTTCGGGAAAAGCAAAGGGATTGCCCAATAACATTTTAGCCAGCATATCGGTACCTTTTTGTGTTGTAATGTTTAGGTACACATTATAGAACATCAGGTTGGAAGCAGGGTATGTGAGTAGCACAATAATAAGCATGGCCCAAAAGGCAGGATACTTTTTTATTTTGAGCCATTCTATTTGTATGAGTGAAAACATAATGTTTGCGTTAGTCGTTGGTTAATTCAAAAAATTTAGTTTCTAAACTTTTCTTTTTGAGTTGTAATTGTTGTAGCGTAATACCTTTTTCGAAACAGTATTTATTGACATATTCTAGCTGTGCTGTTCCTGCTGGGTAAAATAGTTGTAAGCAGTTTGGATATTTTTTCAAATTGGTAAAACCACCCATATGTTGTACCGTACTTTCAAGTACATCATTATTGGCGGCTGCAATTTCTACAATATCTTCTTGTGCGAACACCTCATTTACAGGGCCCGCTGTTATTAGGTTTCCTTTTTTTAAGATGGCTACATGGGTACAAACCTTTTCTACTTCGTCAAGTAAATGACTAGCCATAATAATGGTTTTACCAGATGCAGCCAGTGATTTTATGAGCTCTCTAATTTCGGCGATACCTACCGGATCTAGCCCATTGGTAGGTTCATCAAACACAAGCACGCCAGGGTTTCCAAGTAAAGCGGCACCAATAGCAAGTCGCTGTTTCATGCCTAAACTATAGCGGCTAAATTTACTTTTTTTGCGCTCTGATAATTTTACGATGCGAAGTACTTCATCTATGTCTGAACTACCGCCTCTACCACTGATGGCTTGTGTAATTTTTAAGTTATCTACTGCAGATAAGTAGTGGTAAAAATTAGGCGTTTCTAGTAAGGAACCAATTTGTTTTCTGTTATTGGTTTGCGGCGAATTACCAAACCAACTATAATTACCTCTATCGGCGTGTAGCACGTCTAATAGTATACTCAGTAGTGTGGTTTTACCACTGCCGTTAGGCCCTAGTATGCCAAATACAGCACCCGCAGGCACTTCAAAGCTCACGGCATCAAGTGCCTTTAGTTTACCGTAGTTTTTTGAAACGCCGGTAATTGTTAAAATAGGATGCATAGAAAAAATTAATTTCTGATGGGTCTACCGCTTTTTAAAACACTCTGAATACGCTCTAGTGTTTTTTTCTCGCCGCATAAACTTAAAAAAGCTTCACGCTCTAAATCTAGTAAATATTGTTCAGATACCAGACTTTGTTCACTTAGGTCGCCACCGCACATCACATAGGCTAGCTTTTTTGCAACTACTGCGTCATGTGCTGTTGCATAGCCTGCTTTTTGCATACCATTGATACCTGCTAGAAGTGCACCTAGCGCAGATCTTCCTAGTACTTTTACATCTTTACGCACAGTAGGCATGGTATAACCTTGTGCATGTAAATCTATCACCGCCGATTTTGCAGTTGCAATCCGGCGGCCCATATTCATAACAATATGATCCTGTCCTTTTCTAAAAACGCCCATATCAAAAGCTTCGGCCGCAGAGGTTGCCACTTTAGCTGTTGCAATGGATAAGAATCTATTTTTTAATGTAATGGTTTCTGGTTCTTCGTCGTGCATTTCATCACCGGCGCGTAATACAAATTCTTTGGTGCCACCACCGCCCGGAATAAGTCCCACGCCAAGTTCTACAAGGCCAATATAAGTTTCGGCGGCTGCACAAATAACATCTGAATGCAGGCTCATTTCACAGGCGCCACCAAGCGTAAGCGCGTGTGGCGCAAGAGCTACTGGAATACTCGAATAACGCACGCGCATCATGGTGTTTTGGAACATTCTGATGGCCATGTCTAACTCGTCATATTCCTGCTCAATAGCAAGCATAAATATCATACCCACGTTAGCACCCGCACTAAAGTTGGGGCCTTCGTTGGCAATCACAAGTCCATTAAATTTTTCTTCAGATAAACTAATGGCTTTATTAAGTCCTTCAAGTACTTCGCCACCAATACTATTCATTTTTGAATTCCACTCAAAGCCTGCGATACCATCGCCAATATCATATAAGCGACATGCACTATTTTTCCAAACCAGTTTGTCTGCTTTATTTTTTAATACTAAAAAGGCATCCCCACCTGGAAGTGCTTTATATGAGCCCGATGCTACATCGTAACACAGTTTTTTTCCATTTTCTACTTTGTAAAAACTCGTAATTCCATTTGCTAACATGGTATCTATCCATGGCGCAACCGCATGGCCAGCGGCTTTCATAGCAGCTACAGTTTTTGCAACACCAAGTGTGTCCCAACTTTCAAAGGCGCCAATTTCCCAACCAAAACCAGCCATCATAGCGTCATCTACACGGTAGAGTTCGTCACTAATTTCTGGTATGCGGTGTGAAATATAAGAGAACAAACCATAATGAAATGCTTTGTAAAAATCGCCAGCTTTATCTGGAGATGCTTGTAATAATTGAAGTCTTTGTTTTAAATCTTCAATAGGTTTAGCTGCTTCTAAGCTTGCAAATTTTGGTTTATTGCGAGGGCCGTATTCGAGGGTTTGTAAATTCAGGGTCAATATTTCTTTGCCCGCTTCGGTTTTTAATTTCTTGAAAAATCCTTGACCTGTTTTATCACCCAACCAATTGTTAGCAAGCATTTTTTCTAACCAAGTTGGGATATTAAAAATTTGATGCGCCTCGTCGTTAGGGCAGTTATCTGCAACACCTTTGGCAACCTTAACAAGTGTATCAATACCCACTACATCTGCAGTTCTAAATGTTGCCGATTTTGGTCTTCCAATAATGGGTCCTGTAAGCGCTTCAATTTCATCAATGGTTAAGCCTAATTTTTCCATGCTATTAAAAATGAGCATGATGCTAAAAACCCCGATACGATTGGCGATAAAGGCAGGCGTGTCTTTACAATGCACGGTTGTTTTGCCTAAAAAAACGTCGCCATATTCCATTAAAAAATCTACGACTTCGGGGCTTGTATGTGGCGTAGGAATAATTTCTAATAAACGCAGGTAGCGTGGTGGATTAAAAAAGTGTGAACCACAAAAATGTTTTTTAAAATCTTCAGATCTTCCTTCTGCCATTAAATGAATGGGAATACCAGAAGTGTTTGAGGTTACTAGGGTGCCTGGCTTTCTGTACTTTTCAATTTTTTCGTACATCATTTGTTTGATGTCGAGCCTTTCTACTACTACTTCAATGATCCAATCTACACCCGCTATATCTTGTAAGTTATCGTCAAAATTTCCTGTCGTAATTTTTTTAGCCGTTGCTTTTGTATACACCGGCGACGGGTTACTTTTTAATGCAGCTTGTAAAGCATCGTTAACAAGTTTATTGCGCTCTTGTGGTTTGGTACTTTCTGTGGCTTCTTTTGGAACCATATCAAGTAGTAAAACATTAACACCAATACCTGCAAAATGACATGCAATACGGGAGCCCATCACACCGCTTCCTAAAATGGCAACTTTTTTAATACTACGCTTCATAAAAATGCTTTGCGTAAAATTAGTTAGTTATGCAACTATTTTAATCAAGGGGGCCAATTATTTTTTCAACATACCGGTATTTTGGGCCTTGATGGAGCATATTTACCTTTTAACCATTTTCGACCTAAATTGCCCCTCAATCTGTTATTTTTGTATTGTATGGAAGTTACCCCTCAATTAATTGACCAACTGGCCCATTTATCAAGGCTTTATTTTACCGATGAAGAAAAGGCTTCGGTACAGCAAGACCTGCAAAAAATGGTGGCTTTTGTAGAGCAGTTAAACGAAGTGGATACGACAGGTGTGGAGCCATTACTTCATATGGGCGGTAGGGTTAATGTTTTAAGAGAAGATGAAGTAAGTCAAAGCATTACAAGAGTCGAAGCGCTTTCCAATGCACCCGGCGCCAATGATCAATATTTTAGAGTACCAACGGTGATAAAAAAATAAACAACCTATGTCTGAAGCGATTATTAAGTTAGAGGAAATTAAAAAAGATTACTACATGGGTAGTCAGGCTATTACCGTTTTAAAAGGTATTACCCTCGATATTTTTAAAAATGAATACGTAGCCCTCATGGGTCCCTCGGGGAGTGGTAAATCTACCCTGATGAACATTCTAGGATGCCTCGATTCTCCAACAGGCGGCAAATATATTTTGAATGGCAAAGACGTTAGTAAAATGCCTGACGATGATTTAGCCGAAGTGCGTAATTCTGAAATCGGATTTGTATTCCAACAATTTAATTTATTACCGCGTTTATCGGCTGCAGAAAACGTGGCACTTCCTTTAATCTATGCAGGTGTAAGTAAAAAAGTGCGTATCGAAAGAGCGCTCGAAGCACTTGATAAAGTAGGCTTAGCTGATCGTAGCCACCACAAATCCAATGAGCTTAGTGGCGGTCAAATTCAGCGTGTGGCCATTGCCCGTGCCCTTGTAAACAATCCAGCAATTTTATTGGCCGATGAACCTACGGGTAATTTGGATTCTAAAACCTCTGTGGAAGTGATGGAAATATTTGGAAAAATTAGAGCAGCAGGTAATACGGTAGTACTTGTAACACATGAAGAAGACATTGCCGCTTATGCCCACCGTGTTGTTCGTTTGCGCGATGGTCTGGTAGAAACAGATATCACGAAATAATTCCTTCCATTTTGAACTTTTAGGTCTTTTGTTTGTTAACGAAGCAAAGACAGTAATAGCGCTATGGCACAAAAGATTTATACAAAAACAGGAGATTTAGGGTTAACGTCATTGATAGGAGGTACCAAGGTGCCCAAGAGCCATATTCGCATTGAAACTTATGGAACCGTAGACGAATTAAACTCATACATAGGACTCGTTTCTGACATGTTTGCGCATGAGCATACCCGCATTATTTTGAAAGAAGTACAAGACCGTTTGTTCACGGTTGGATCTTCACTTGCCTGCGACCCGGACAAGGAACCACTTATGAAAATTCCGGATTTAAAAGAAGAAGATATTAATTTATTGGAGCGTGAAATTGACGCTATGAATGAAGTACTTGTTCCTATGAAATCATTTATTATTCCGGGCGGTGATGTTGCTGTTTCTCATGCGCACGTTGCCAGGTGTGTTTGCCGTAGAGCAGAAAGAGGTTGTGTAAACTGTATCGAAAACGAATTATTTGTAGAGCCACTTGTGGTTAAATACTTAAACCGTTTATCAGATTATTTATTTACACTAGCCCGCTTTATTTCGCACACCAACGGTGCCGAGGAACTAGCTTGGAAGCCACGCGTATAGGGCTTTTGCTGCAGCTAGGCTTCTACTATATACCCATCCTTCATATGTACCACACGATCACTCATTTTAGCGAGTGCTTCATTGTGCGTTACAATTAAAAATGTTTGCCCCATTGTTTTTTGTAAATGCAAAAATAGTTCGTGTAACTCTTGTGCATGTTTGCTATCTAAATTTCCTGTTGGCTCGTCTGCAAAAACAATATCCGGATTGTTAATGAGCGCTCTTGCTACAGCCACTCTTTGTTGTTCTCCACCAGATAGTTCTGAGGGTTTATGTGAAGCCCTATCTTGTAGTCCTAATATTTTTAAAAGTTCAAGCGCTCTTGCTTCTAACTCATTTTTATTGGTGCCTGCAATCCATCCCGGAATACATACATTTTCGAGTGCTGTAAACTCCGGTAACAAATGATGAAATTGAAACACAAATCCAATATGTTTGTTTCTAAATTTTGCGAGTTCCTTTTCTTTTAAAGTGTCTATGCGCTCGTTGTTGATCCATATTTCCCCCGAATTGGCCCTATCTAGACTGCCCAAAATATGTAGTAAAGTGCTTTTTCCGGCCCCCGATGAGCCTACAATACTTACAATTTCCCCCTTATTTACAAAAATATCTACGCCTTTTAGTACCGACAGGTCGTTGTAATTGCGGGTAATATTAGTTGCTTTTAGCATGGATATGAGTGTGTTATACAGGTTTAAAGGCCTTATTGCTCCTACAAACCTACATTAGTACGGGTTAAATTTAGCGAATATTAATAATTTGTTTACAGCTGGTGGGCAACTCCAATTTGGTAATTTGATAGATACGGCTACATTTGCAAAAATATTAAACACTGCATTATGTTTTGGACTTTAGAATTAGCCAGTTATTTAGAAGAGGCTCCTTGGCCTGCTACTAAGGACGAATTGATCGATTATTCTATCCGTAGCGGTGCGCCTATCGAGGTCGTTGAGAACCTTCAAGAACTAGAAGAAGAAGGTGATGTATTTGAAAGTATCGAAGATATTTGGCCAGATTATCCTAGCCAAGATGACTTTATGTTTAACGAAGACGAATACTAGAACGTAGCCCATGATTCTTGATGAGCTTACGCAGCTAAAAAAATATGTAAAGGTCCACCCCAGATTTGAGGTGGCCTTTGCTTATATATTAGATACCAATTTTGATACGATGCCAGAAGGCAAGTATGAAGTGGATGGGAAAAATATCATTGCCATAATTGCAGATGGTCCTGGTGTTCCGATTTTAGAATCTTGTGCCAGTTTTGAATGCCATAATACCTACATTGATATTCAAGTTTGTTTGAGTGGCATCGAAACAGTAGGTTGGAAATCACGCAGCACTTGTTTAGAACCAAGGGGCGAATACGATGCAAAGAGCGATGTCTTATTTTTTGAAGACGCCCCCGATCATTTCTTTAAACTACACGCTGGTCAGTTTGGAATATACTTTCCAGACGACGTACATGCACCTATGATAGGTGATGGAAAAATCAGAAAACTAATTTTAAAAGTTAAAGTAGACTAACTAGCTTTTCTTGAACGTAAGTTTAAAATAAAGCAGTATCAGTGATAATAGCATCACAATGGCGTTTGCGGCTATAACCGGCCCACTGCCCTTGCTAATGCCATAATAGAGCCATATAATGGTGCTTAGTACTACAATGAGTATCATGTAAATACTCAAATCACCTACACTCTTTGTTTTATAAGCCTGCCAAACTTGTGGCATAAAAGTAATGGCACTTAAAAAGGCGCCGATATAACCAATAATTTCGTTCATAAATTTTGTTGATGCTGTGTCGTTAGAAATGTGTGCTGCGAATTATTCTTGAATCCCTAATTTTTGCATCACTTCGTTGCTTACACCTGTCATTGAAAAACCGCCATCGTGGAATAAGTTTTGCATAGTTACCATACGTGTAAGATCAGAAAATAAAGTAACACAGTAGTTGGCACAATCTTCGGCAGTAGCATTACCTAGTGGTGCAATGGCATTTGAGTAATCGTAAAAATCACCAAAGCCTTTGATACCCGTACCTGCAGTTGTTTTAGTTGCCGACTGAGAAACGGTATTGATACGTACCTTTTTTTCTAGACCGTAATGGTAACCAAAACTACGAGCGATAGATTCAAGCATTGCTTTGATATCCGCCATATCGGTATAAAAAGGGAAGGTTCTTTGTGCAGCCATATAAGAAAGCGCAACAACGCTGCCCCATTCGTTAATGGCGTCTAATTTTTTTGCTACCGATAACATTTTGTGAAATGACATGGCAGAAACGTCGATGCCTTTCATGAAGTAATCGTAGTTAGACTCGGTGTACGGAACATTTTTTCTGATGTTCACGCTCATACCAATCGAGTGAAGTACAAAATCTATTTTACCACCAAGTACTTCTTGAGATTCGGTAAATAATTTGGTAAGGTCTTCGATACTGGTAGCATCTGCAGGGATAATTTTTGAATTAGTTGCTTCTGCTAATTTATTGATCTCACCCATACGCATAGCGATAGGGGCGTTGGTTAATACAAATGTGGCGCCTTCTGCGTGTGCTTTTTCGGCGACTTTCCAAGCTATAGAATTAGCGTCTAATGCGCCCGTGATAATACCTCTTTTTCCTTTTAATAAGTTGTAAGCCATAGTTTGTTGTTTACGTATCGTAAAAGTAAATAAAATAGATTAAATGACCCTTATTCTTCCACCATTTCTGTGGCAGTCGCAATAGCAGCTGGGGTAGGTTGTTCGCCACTCAGCATTTGAGCAATGGCGTTAATACGCTCCTGTTTACTGAGGCGTTTGATATGTGTAGCAATACTATTTTCTTTGGCCTGCTTGTATACAAAGAAGTGCGCGTTGGCTTTTCCAGCAATTTGAGGTTGGTGTGTGATACAAATAATTTGACGACTAGCGGCAAGTCCCTGCATAATAATGCCCACTTGCTTGGCAGCTTCACCAGAAATACCCGTGTCTATTTCATCAAAAATAAGTGTTGGTAAATTAACCGATGTAGCTACCAACGATTTAATGCAAAGCATCAGTCTACTTAATTCACCACCGCTCGCTACTTTTTTAATAGACTCATATTTACCACTTTTATTGGCGTCAAATAAAAATTCGGTTTGATCGGTACCAAAAGCGTTCAGGTTTGTGTTTGTTATACTAACCTGAATACTTGCATTGGGCATACCTACTTGCGCTAGTAATGTGTTTACTGCTTTTTGTAAAGGAGCCGCCTGCGATTTGCGCGCTGCAGAAATTTTTGTTGCAATTTCAGTAGCTGCAGCAAGTGTTTCTTTTTCCTGTTTAGTATGCGCAGCAATAGCGTCATCAATATTTTGAACCGCTAATAATTTTTCGGATAATGACGCCCAAATATCTAAGAGTTCCTGTGTGGTAGTAACGCTATGTTTTTTCAAGAGCTTAAATCCAGCAGCCATTCGCTCATTGATGGTATGTAACCTTTCTTCATTGGTAGAAATGGTATTTTCTAAACGCGAAAGTTCTGATGCAATGTCCTGTAACTCTATATGGGTAACTTGTAAACGGTTAATCAGTTCCGAAACGCCCTCGTGCACGCTGGTAAAGGGTTGTAGCTGTTGGAGCATTTGCTTTACCACGCTTACCACCGGTGTTTCGGAGTAGGCAAGGGCATGACTGGTGCCAGCAAGCGCTGTTTTAATGCCTTCGGCGTTGTTTAATAACACGAGCTCCTGCTCCATTAGTTCCAGTTCGTTGGTTTGAAGTTGTAACTCTTCAAATTCATCGAGTAAAAACTGATTGTAATCTGCTTCTTTGGTAAACGCTTCTTTTTGTGCAAGCAGCGCTGCTAATTTCTTTTGTGCCGATAAATAAGCTTGGTAACTATTTGTAAAAGATTGCAATAAGTTTTCGTTGCCTGCAAGTGCGTCAATAACCGTGCGCTGAAAATCAGTATTGCCTAATTCTAGGGTATCAAATTGTTGGTGCAAATCTACCAGTAAGGAAGCAACACCACGCAGGGTTTGCAAACTTGCTGGTGTGTCATTAATAAAAGCACGCGATTTACCTGTTGGCGCAATTTCTCTACGCAACACTAGTTCTGACTGATCGACATCCATATCTTCTTCTAGCGATTGTAAATAAGTGGCAACGGCTTTGTTGTTAGCTATAGAAAAAGTCCCTTCTATAAAACATTTTTTGTCTTTGCTTACAAGACTACTACTATCGGCACGCTCACCTAAAATTAAACTAAGGGCACCCATCAAAATACTTTTACCCGCACCTGTTTCGCCGGTAATAATATTAAGCTTATCAGAGAAATCAATTTCGATTTCATCAATGATGGCATAGTTTTTTATGTGGAGCTTTGTAAGCATAGTTCTAATCTGCTGCAATTTAGGTAAAACAAACTATTTGCAGCGCGCAATACCCGCTTTGGCACGCTGGTCCAAAGAGTTTTTATAACTATGTTCTTCCATAGATAAGCACTGATCATAAAAAGCAATGGCTTCTAGTTTTTGACCACGCTTTTCAAGTATTTGTCCTGCTTGTAGCGCAGCCCTTGCGGCAAAATAAGCCGTTTGGTTGGCGCCTAGTTTAATGGTTTCTTTATAATAAGTAATTGCTTCTGTGTCTTTACCTAAATCTTCATAAATACGGCCAATACGGTATACATATTCTAGTTTATCGAGTGGACTTGTAAATAATGCTTGCTTACCTTGTAAAATAGCAAGCGCTTCCTTGGTGTAACCACCATCAGTTAGAAGTCTTGCCTTTAACAGCAGGGGGTTAGGCCAAACACCCGATTTAGCATCTTTTAATGCTTGTTTGTCTGCGTCCGTGTCGATGCCGCCGCGCAAAAAAATTTGCTTGCGCGCCGCCTCGGCGGCGCGCATATCGCCCTTCAAAAAATTTGCCCAGCTTAGTTTTTGAAGCGCGTCTTTAATGTAAAAATTGCCTTTAAATTGTTCGGTGTATTTGGACAATAGCGGCGTGGCGCCATCCAGATCAAGTGCATAGAGTTTTGCGCAGCCCAGTTCAAAATCCCAAAAGGGTAGGGATAAATATTCGGCACTTTTATTTCTGTTTTCAATTATACTTTTTGTTTGGCTACTGGCTTTATGGTTGAGCCCTAAGTTAGCGGCGGTCCAGGCGTGCAAATGATTGTTGACAAGGTCTAGCTTTTTATCTTTGATAAATGCAAGTGCTGCATCTTTTTCATTTTGCAAATGAAAAAGCAGGTACGGATAAATAAAATGAGATTCGGGGCTAAAGAATTTGGCCCAAACATCGGTGCCATTTGCAAAATTAGCTACCATTTTCATACCTTCTTTTTGCGAACCGCGCATACCAAGTAAATTCGTTAACCACTGATAGCCCTTAGGAACGGTGCCTACAATACCTTGAAGTGCACCATAGAGTAAATCATCACCAGTAAATGACGGAAACTTTTTCTGGTTTTCCTCTACTAGCAGGTAGGACTTTCTAATATCCCATCCAGCGTCCCAGAAGTGCCCAAATTTTAATGAAACCATAGCCCGGCGGATGTATACGTTGCTTAAACAGTAATTGTACAGCGCCGAGGTTTTAGGCCCTTCTTCAAGTGCGTCAATGTTGCGTTCAAAATTTTTAAAACGTACTTTATAATCGGCTGGATTTTCTAGTAAAAACAGCACATAAAAATCGGTGTAAGCGTCTAGTAAAACAGGTAGTAAATTTTGCGGATTTTGCTCCTTTGCTTTTGCAATGAGCGCAGTAGCCGGAGCAATTTTTAATTTATTAACTTCCTGATAGGCCTGGACACAAGTTGCATTAAAATCATACACTTTTTGGGCGCAAATATCATTCGTAAAAATGCTACCCATAAAAAACACCAACCATAAAAGTAGGCTCGTAAATAAAATATGTGCGCTGGGCTGTTTCATGTATTCTATGAAGATACCAAAAATAAGAAAGGGTAGCTGTTATAGCTACCCTTTACTAAAATATTATACAGTTACGTATTATTTTTTGTCTGAACCATCTAGGTTAGCGTCTACTAAAATACGACCGCAGTTTTCACATACGATGATTTTTTTGTGTAAACGAATTTCAGATTGACGTTGAGGCGGGATGGAGTTAAAGCAACCACCACAAGCGTCTCTATCAACAGCAACAACGGCTAAACCATTGCGGTAGCTGTTACGGATACGATCGTAGCTGTACATTAAACGCTCCTCGATATGACCACGCGCATCTGCACTTTTCTTGTTTAATTCAGTTTCTTCCTTTTCGGTATCTGCAATGATTTTTTCTAACTCACCTTTCTTGTGGTTGAGCACACCCTCTTTAGAAGCCACTGCTTTTTTAGCAAGGTCTAATCCCTTGATTTTTTCAGTCAACTCTTCGTTCGCATCTCTAATGTGTTTTTCACACAATTTGATTTCAAGTTGTTGATCTTCAATTTCTTTATTGATGGCTTCAAACTCACGGTTGTTTTTAACGTTCTCGCTTTGCTTTTCGTATTTAGCAATCAGCGCTTCGCTATCTTTCACCATCGATTTTTTTCCTTCGATGAATTCAGAAATACCGTTGATTTCTTCTTCGATACGCGTTTGACGTGCATTTAAACCAGTGATCTCGTCTTCAAGGTCACTTACTT